>JBBRVM010000128.1:0-8783 GCA_038246865.1 Burkholderiales bacterium | reverse complement strand
CCTACAGCTTTTTATTGAACGCACCACTGAACGGGGGCTAAACTCCAATTCAATAGCTTATCGACATTAGCAAAAATTGCCATTTAGCCCCCGTAAAATAAGCAGATCCGCGTATAGTTGTTGATGGCAGCGCGTGTTTTTTTGATCCGATCGGGCAAAGTACGTGGCGCGTCCATAGTTCGAAAAACTCACCACGAACGGAAATTTCAATGCTTCACCGGGCAACATAATTCGCGCTTGTGTCGCAAATCGCGTGGCGGTGGGGCGCGCATTTCGGCCCCAACCGCGCCGCGTTGGGATTACCTACGTTCAGGTTTTTCGTTCAATGCGTTGACACGTTCTTGGTAAGCGTTTGGTCTACCGGCCATTTTGTAGACGCTTCGACGCTGGTCGGCAACGATGGCAACGGTGCTGTTTGAGTTTTTTGCGGCACCTGCCATCTGGGCTGTGAGGTAGCGACCGTTATAGTAGGCCGCATCTAGAAGTGTCGTCCACACCAACGTCGACGCTCCGTAGTTAGCTGGTGTTCCCCGGCAAATGTCCAAGCTGCCCGTGTCACGCAAGATCATGTAATAGTCACCAACCGGGCCGTTACTGTGGTTGCACCAGCCGTAGCCTGATCCGCTGCCGCCGCGCAGGCACAAGTTGCCGTCGCCCTGCATGACGATGGCACCTCCCGGACTATTCGTGTTCGAGGCCCAAAGTCGCGTCCACGGACCGGTCTTCTCTGAGTAAACAACGAAATTGCCGTCTGTCTCAACCCAAACGCGATGCTGTGATCCCAAGCGCACATAAAACGGGACTTGATCTCAGCAGGAACTACGCCAGTCTTTTCAGATTCGCATTCGACTGTTGGCGTTATTTGCACTCTGGTAAGGCATCGAGCTCGCGGACCACGTCGTCGTACTTGGCTCCCGCTGCGGCGACCTTGTATACCGTGCGGAGTTGATCGGCGACCATCGCGACGGTGTTGCTTTTTCCTGCGGCTTTAGCTGCTTTGGCTTCTGCGCTAAGCCCGTTTGTGAGTATCTTTTCTGCGACTTCAAACGCCAGTTCGCCAATACCGGTGCAGGATGCCTGATTGGGGAAGCTGGTCGGACTTGCCTTTTCTCCGGCTGCGGCCAGTGGGGTATAGAACTTTTTCATCACACCTTTTGCTTCCGCCGCCGAGAAGCAGGCAAACGCTTTTTGCCCGTCGCCGACAACCACTTTGCCCACCGCGCACACCTGCAATCCCATCGCTCCGAACTGCACCGTCGCGGCCCCCGCGATCAAACATTCTTGAGTCTTGGCTTCGTTAAAAACGCGTGTGGCAAGGTTGATCAGATTGCCCGGAATGGTGGCCGATTGGCTGACCATCTTTTCGATCTCGGCCGGGAAGGCGCAATAAAAGCCGTCCTGGGCCCAATCAAAACACTGATTCGCAAGATCAGTAGCCTTCTTCAATTCCGCGCTGCCGGGAGCAAAGCCGCCGTAAGTATTGACCACGCCGTTGATTTGCTTGTACCCCTGAAAATATGGATCGATTGGAAACACTTTGCGCCCGATCGCTCCGCAATTGGTCTTCAGCAAATTCCACGCGTCGGTCGCCAGATTTGCCACTGCGTAGCCGACGATTTCGCCATTTTTGACGATTTCTTTACCGACGACTTGTGAGCCGCTCGCAACCGTTCGGCCCGCTGTGACTGCCACCGTCGTCGTATCGTTGGCGATCTTGTTGGCCGTATTCACCGTTGCGTTAGCCGCAACGACTGCAGCGTTCGCCGTTTCGCGGGCGACCGTATTCGCCGTCGCAACGCTCGCATTTTCGACCACGCTCACAGCATCTGACGAGCCCCTGGCGACCACGGCGACAGCGCTTTGCGTGCCGTTGGCAACAATTTGATAGCCGTCTCTGAAGACATTGCCGGCACCAACGACCGTGCTCTGCACCGCGCTGATTGCAGTTTGCCACCAATTCAGGTGTACGTCCCTGATATCCAGCTTAGCCACCATACTGCGATCCCACACGGGCTCCTGAGGCTGATCGCGACTGCCGTTGCGAAACATAGTGAGATTGCCGTCATTGGCCAGGACAAAGAAATAATTACGGTTACTTCCGCCTCTGGAATCAGGCAGGCAATAGCGTGGACTGCCCTTTGGGTCGCCATTGGGGGCGGGCGTGATTTTTCCCGTCGCGGCGTTAAACGCACCCTCAGGATAGACGCAGATCAAGCCGTTTACCAAAACAGCCATGCTGTAGTAGTTGGGGTCAAGAGAGTTTTTCAGGGCGCACCACGTAGCCAGCTTGGGATTGTTGGCGGGGTAAATGCAAACGTTCCCGTCCGTCTGCACAACCAGCCTCAGCCGCCCATCCTGTGACTGTAGGTAGCCAGCGCGAGCGTTAATCCAGTCACCCGCACGCAGGTAGTCAGAACCCTTCATTTCCAGTGGAGTTGCCTGCATAAAGGTCGCAGCTCTGGTTGCCTGAAACGAATCGTCGTTGAAACCAGCGTTCGGTGCTCGGCCTTCGTTGCGCCCCCAGTCAATCCAGTGCTGCATTAGCTTGCGTGAATCGTTACCGAAAGCGCGCCGCAAATCCTCGTAGCGGCTGCCATAGTAGGCGCTGTCAAGCATCGTCGTCCACACGAGTGCAGGCGCGGGACTCGTCGTTCCCGGTGTGCCACGATAAATTTCCAGCGCGCCGATATCGCGCACCACCATAAAGTATTTGTCGACAGGACCGTTACTGAACATCCCGCACCAATCTCCCTTGCTGCCGCCGCGTTGACACAGGTTGCCATCGCCTTGCAGGATGTAGCGCCCACCTGGACTGTTGACGTTCGCCGCCCACAGCCTTCTCCACGGGCTAACGCTTTCGTCGTAGACCACCAGGTTGCCATCGGTTTCGACCCACGCGCGATACTTCCCATTGTTGGATCGAAGCACCTGATTAACGACTAACGGCTGATCGTATGACAGCGTGTTGCCGATGACCTGCGCAAATGCGCCCGATGCGTTGCAGGCAATCAAGATAAGCAAAAATCGCATCAACAGGGCACAGCCCCAAATACGACCAGAAGATGAAATAGACATGGCGTCCCCGATCAAAGTGAAAGAATTGAGAGGGGCAAAATGTTCAGCATCGATGCGGCGATCGCGATACTCGTACAGCGCGAGACAGGCGAGAAAACGCGCATCATGACCCCTCGGTATGGTTAGCTGGATTTCGGTTTTACTGGTGCGGCAGCACGTTCTTTCTTTGACGCTGTTGCCCGCCTGCAATACAGATATTTCTTATTTCGGGAGAAGCATAGTCAACGGATTAAACACCGTCGATCCCGCGTTTGCGGTAGGCGAGCACTGAACCGTGACCCACCCCATCCGGTTTGCGGGTGCAGCGTAATGGGATATCGCTTTGCCACGCGTGCGCATATGAGCTCAATGTTTTACTGAATCAGCCCCTAACCCCTCTTGCAAGGCCTCTTCCAGCTAAGAGCCGCTAGCCGTAAGGTGCGCTTTTGGAACGCATGGCGCGGCTATGCCAGCGTCGGCACGAGGAGTCGGAGCACTGTCTGTCCGGCACGAGAGTCAAGCGTCAGCGTGCCCCCCAAACGCCCCGCCCGCGTTCGCATGTTGTGCAATCCGCGGCTATGAGCACGTGGCGCTTCAAGCATGCCCACACCATCATCCTCAACCTCCGCCTTCAACACCGCACCCGCCCAGGTAAGGCGCACCTGAACATGGCTCGCGCGGGAATGCTTGAGCACGTTGGTCAGCGCTTCCTGCAGAATTCGCAGCACCTGAAGGCTGTTATGCGGTGCAAGTTGCGGCGCATCAGCTGCGATGTCGACCTGCCAGCGCGACTCCATGCCGAGGGCCTTGAGTTGTGATTCCCAGCGATAGCGAAAATCGCTGTACGTGGCTTCAAAATCATCGTCGCTGGTGGACAGCGAATCAATCGCCAGCCGCATCTCCGCAATGCAGCCGCGCAACGCGTCCGACATCTCCTGTTGTGACATGTCGGCACGCTCGGCGCGTGATAGCGAAGAGAACAATTGGGCGCCCAACCCATCATGCATATCCTGCATGATCCGTTGTCGTTCTTCTGCACCTTGACGCTGTCCTTCAAGGTCAACGAGGCGCTGATAGTTTTGCTCGATCACGGCCTCGCGCTCGGCTACGCGACGATCCAGTGTCTGATTCAACGACTCCAGATCATGAAGCGCATTGATAAAACGACCGGCCAAAATGCTGCCCATGACCAACAACACGGCATTGGCTGCAAACTGAAGTACAAAAATTCGATTAGAAGCCCAGTCCGGCGCGATTCGCGCGAGCCAGGACGCATTGGTCAGTAAAAAATAGTCATGCCCGGCCGCCAACACCGCAACGCCGACGCTGAACATCAGTGCGATAGCTGTGCCCGTACGGTTGCGCCACGCGGCGAGGCAGACCATCACGACAATGAGCACCGCGACCAAAAAGAATCCGCCAGTCCAGACTGAATTAATCCAGCCCTCCACGCCCGAACCACCAAACGCCAACACGAGCGGCCCGATCAGCGCGTAAGCGATCAACATTCGCTCAAGTTTCGGGCGGTCGACACCTGCCGTGCGCAGCGCAAACAACCCCATCATCACCACAAAACCACCCGTTGCGGACTGATAAATCAACCGCCACAGAATCCACTCTGCAGTAGGCAATTGCTCAATCACAAAGGTCAGCGTGCGGATGCCCCAAAGCAGCGCCGTCAACCCGAAAATCCCATATAGCACTTCACTGCGACGACGCCACCAGATGAAAAGCACGAAGATGGCGGTCGCGAAACAGGCGCTGCTGGTGACTTGAGCCACCGTACGGATCAGGAATAAACGCTGCTCATAAATCGGTTGCAGCGCCTGCGCGGGCCCCAAACGAATCTGCGGAATTTTCACCGACGCATTGGGCTTCAGCGCGTTCATACGCAAGTGAATCAGATTGCTTCCAGCATTCAGACCATTGCCGTAGATAGCGCCGTAAGGCAGCGCAAGCAAATGCGGGCGCTCCCATTTCACGGTTGTGGTCGACGTGCTCTCGGCAATCCGCGCGACTGACTTTCCGTTCAGGAAAAACTCGCCTCCATCGTAGAGGTACGGCAAATAGACCGCCCAAGCGCCTTGCTTTTCAAAATCGGTTGGCACATCAAATTCGAATCGATACCAGACCGGCTGGGGTTCAGGGCGAAAGCCGCGTTGCGCCCAATTATCGGGAAGACTGACCGGCGTCCATCTGGAATCGTCAGGCGGCGGAAACGAACGATTGATTAGCAGCAAACTAGCGTTGCTGGGGACAATGATGGGCGATTCGGTTGACTGCGCCTGTAGCGCTGTGGGAGCCAGTAGAAAGAAACAAGCCACCAACCAAAGGCGAGCGAACAAGCGTTTCATCGCCGAAATCTGACGATCACAGCAAGCCCATTTGCCCAGCTTCAAAAACCGCCTCGCCGCGCGAATGCACCGCCAGTTTTCGGTAGATTTTTTTTACGTGCGTGACGACCGTGTGTGGCGAAATGGAGAGCGAATCGCCGACTTCGTTGAAGCTCAAACCCTTGGCTACGAGGCGCAAAATGTCAACTTCCCGTTCGGTCAAAACAGCGATGGAATTGCCGTCGCTCGCAGCATTTGTGCCGCTTGGACTTGTGACAGGGACTTGAACCGGCAAAGGCAACGGCAAGCGAAAACGCGCCAGCACTTTGCGCGCAATGCTCGGCGTAATCGGGGAGCCACCGGCTCGCAACTCGTGAATACTGACGCAGATGCGATCCGCCAACGCGTCTTTCAGCAGATAGCCCGTGGCGCCTGCCTCAATGCTCGCCAGCACATGCTGGTCGTCGCCAAACATGGTCACCACCAGTACATCGGTATTGGGGTGATGCAGCGCCGAGTGGCGAATAACATCGATGCCGCTCATGTCCGGCAATCCCAGATCAACCAGCAAAACATCGGGCTTTAGCGCGTCAAGCAAAGCCATACCAGCCTTACCCGTTGGCACCGCACCGGACAGCGCCAAGAGTGGATCCGACTGCACGGCCGTGGCAAATTTCAGCAGCAGTTCGGGCTCATCTTCGACGATGAGGACTTGGTGTCTCATAGCGTGAAGTTTAGGCGAACGATGGTTGCAGCCGGCGAAAAAAGCATCTCCCTGTTAGCCGAACACGCGCCTCCCGCTAAAACGAGAGACGCTTACGGTAGCGAACGATCAGGGGTTGACTGGTCGCTTCACCCGATACCAGGCGGCGTAAATTGCTGGCACCGCGAGTATGGTGAGCACGGTTGCAATAACAAGCCCCGCCATGATTGCTACGGCCATAGGTCCCCATAGCACGCTGCGCGTCAGCGGAATCATCGCCAAAACAGCCGCGGTCGCGGTCAGCACAATCGGTCGGAAGCGGCGTACGGCGGCTTCGCGCGCTGCCAGCCAGGCATGCGTACCCGTCGCCATGTCCTGCTTGATCTGGTCAATCAGGATGATGGTGTTGCGCATGATGATGCCCATGAGCGCGATGACGCCCAGCATGGCGACGAAGCCGAACGGCATGCGGAACAGCAACAGGCCGACCGCGACGCCAACGATGCCGAAAGGCGCGGTCAACAACACCATCGAGGCGAGCGAGAAACTCTGCAACTGCAGCATTAACAACATCAACCAGACAAAGATCATGAGTGGCACGCCGGCACCAATGGAGCCCTGAGCTTTGGCGTTTTCCTCATAGGCACCACCAGTTTCGATACGATAACCCGGTGGCAACTTTGCGCGAATGTCTGCGAGCTGCGGATCGATTTGCGCCGATACGTCCGGCGCTTGCACGCCTTCGATAATGTCGGAGCGAACGGAAAGCGTAGGCACCCGCGAATAGCGGCGAATGATCGGCTCCTCCATCACTTGACTGACTTTCGCGACTTGCGACAGCGGCACTGTGCGTCCGCTTGCGCTAGGAATTTGCAGGTCTTCCACTTGCGACACGGCGATGCGCTCCGCAGCGGGGCCACGCAGCACCACGTCGATCAGGCGATCGCGTTCACGGAATGCGCCAATCGTTGCGCCAGACACCGCGCCACCCAACGAGCGCGCCACGGTGAGCGACGTGACGCCCAACGCACGAGCACGATCCTGATCGACTTCGACCTGCAATGCTGGGGTGCGATCACCCCAATCGGTGTTCACTTCAACGGTATTCGGACTCTTGCGCAGTACCACTGCAACTTCATCACCGATCTGTTTCAGCTTCGCGATATCCGGTCCGCTGACACGGAAAATAATCGGGTAAGCGACCGGTGGGCCGAGCGGGGTTTTCAGCGCACGGCCACGCACGCCGGGGAAGTTGCTGTCGAGTTCTTTTTGCAGTTTGATGGTGATTCGATTTCTCGCTTCGACGCTATCGGTCAGGATCAAGGTGTGCGAAAAATTCGGACGGAACAACTCCTGATTCAGCGACAGGAAATAGCGCGGCAGCGACATGCCCACACTCGTGACAAATGTTTTCACATCTTTGTCCGCCTTCAGAATCGCTTCCAGTTTTTCCACCTGTGCTTCTGTCGCTTTAAAGCTTGAGCCTTCGGGCAACCACATCTCAACCATGACCTCGGTGCGATCACTGGTCGGGAAGAACTGCTTCTCGGTCAAACCCATGCCGATCACGCCGAGCACCAGGCCGCCCGCTGTAATCGCAATCGTGATCCAGCGATGCGAAATACACCAGTCAATCATCGACCGCAGACGCGAGTAGAACGGCGTATCGAAGTGCTCATGTGCTTCGCCTTCAACCGTCGCATTCTTCGGTTTCTTGAGAATCCAGTAGCCGAACAGCGGCGTCGCAATAATCGCGGCGAACCATGACAAAACTAGCGCAATCGTCGTCACACTAAACATGTCAAACGTGTATTCACCGGTCGATGATTTCGCGGTAGCAATCGGCAGGAAGCCGGCTGCTGTGACCAACGTGCCTGAGAGCATCGGCCACGCGGTGCTCGCATACGCGAAGGTTGCAGAAGCAAATTTATCGAAGCCCTCTTCCAGTTTTCGCACCATCATTTCAACGACGATCATCGCGTCGTCAACCAACAGTCCGAGCGCAATGATCAGCGCACCGGTAGAAATGCGGTGCAAGTCAATCTTGAATATCTGCATCGTCAGGAATGTGGCCAGCAGCACGAAAGGAATGGTCAACGCCACCACCGCTCCCGCTCGCCAGCCGAGCGAAATGAAGCTCACCGCCAACACAATAGCTACGGCTTCCAGCAACGAGCGCATGAATGTGCCCACGGCCTCTTTCACCACTTTCGGCTGATTGCTCACCTGATGAAATTCGATGCCCACAGGCAAGTCGTTCTTGATGCGCTCCATTTCTTTGGTCAAGCGCTCGCCGAGCTGCAACACATCGCCGTCGCTTTTCATCGACACTGAAAGCGCGATACCGGGCTTGCCGCCGTAACGAATGGTTTGCACCGGTGGGTCAGCGTAACCACGATAGACATTGGCAATATCGCCGAGCCGGATCGTGCGTCCGTTGACTGCGAGCTGAAGTTCGCGCACCGCTCTCACCGATTCAAAATTGCCGGTGACTCGCAGCGCGATGGCGTTGTCTTTGGTCTGAATAACGCCAGCCGGTGCGATGGCGTTTTGCGCCTGCAATTGGGTCGCGATAGAGTTCGCATCGATGCCGAGCGCGCCGATTTTTGCGTTGCTGATTTCGATGTAAATCTTGTCATCGACAACGCCGACCAGTTCGATCTTTGATACATCGGGAATGCGCAGCAACTCCT
>JBBRVM010000127.1:0-8825 GCA_038246865.1 Burkholderiales bacterium | reverse complement strand
CTACCATGCCCCTACGCGGCGATAATTGACACATGGAACTTGCCGCTTACCTAAAATCCTTCCTCGGCCTCTTGGCAATTGTTGACCCGTTCATCGCGGTGCCGATGTTTTTGGCGCTGACGCCAACGGCTACGGCTCAGGATCGTTTTCGCATTGCGCGCATTGCGGCGGTGGCGGTGTTTTGTGTGCTGGCTATCGGATTGCTCGTGGGCGGTCCGCTGCTCGAGTTCTTCGGGATTTCGCTTTCGGCGTTTAAGGTGGCCGGGGCGCTGTTGTTGCTGATTTCTGCGATGGACAGTTTCAACGCTGCGCCCGGACGCTCACGGCAAACGCCTGAGGAAGAGGCGGAGGCGCATCACAAACACGCCGTGGGCGTGGTGCCGATTGCCATCCCTTTGTTGGCGGGGCCGGGCGCGATCTCGATGGTGATTGTGTTTGGGCAGTCGCATCCGGCGATCAAGCACATCGGCACCATTGCCCATCTGGGCATGATGCTGGTGGTCATCGCGGTGGTGGCGCTGATCACCTGGATCACGCTGCGCGCTGCTCAGCGGGTCTCAGTAGCGCTCGGAATCACCGGGATGAATGTTGCGACCCGGGTCGGTGGTCTGATCACCGCAGCGCTCGCCATCGAGATTCTGGCGTCGGGATTGACCGGGTTATTCCCGGGTTTGAAATCTTAGTGACTTTTTGGCTGAAAGCGCCATCAAATCGGGGCTCGGCCAACATTTTTGCCTAAGTCGATAATCGCGATATTGGCAGTCTAGCCCTTGATCGGGCGTGATTTCAGCGCAAAGCTGACTGTCGATTGCCAGTTTCGCAACTGCCCTAGCGGGAGACGGGATGTTTCGCTATCGCTCGCTAGCGTTTTTGTCGTTTTAGGCAAAAGCTTGGTCGTGGGCCAGCAGCGCTTTTGCGACACCACCGACACGCTCGTGATGCTCCACGCCAATATTCGTGAGCATCGGCAGCATCGAGCCCATATCGGCGATGCCTGCCAGCGTTACCGCCTCGTGCAATGTTCGAATCGGGCTGATGCTGTCGCGGCATTCTTCCATTGGAAGGTAGGCTTCGCGAATCTTGGCCGCCTCGTCATATTGACCCGCCTTGATGAGTTGCAGCATCTTCATCGAGCCGCGCGGCGCGATGCAGACGGAGCCGGACGTAAAGCCTTGCAAGCCGAAATCGCGCAGATGGATGATGGCGGGCGTCTCGCCGATGCCGCTCAAAATAAGCTTTGGGTCAACGTGTTGTGTGAGCTCTTTCAGGTACGGATCGTCCGACGGGTCTTTGCGCACGGTGCCGTATTTCACGGCTGCCACGGCGCCATCAGAAACCAGCTTGGCTACCGTTTTCGGCTCAAGATAATTGTCCGATTTGATGTAGACGATCAGCGGCTTTTTGTAGAACTTTGCAAGCCGCAGAATGCCAATGGCGAGGCCGTCGTCGGTCGACGGAAACTGCAGCGGCAGCACCATCGCCGTCGGAAATGCACGGCTCCGCAAAAGGTCAACCTGATCAATCGCTTTGCCGAAATCCGGCCCGATGGACGGGATGACCCAAGTGCCTTCGCCCGCCAGGTTCTCGAGCATTTCGAGCACCTTGTGATAGTCGCGCACGCCGATGTTGTAGAAGTTGGCGTTGCCGCCATACATGAGGGTGCGCACGCCGCCTGCTTCGAGATGGCGGATCATCGCCTTGTTGGCGCTGATGTTGAGCGAATAGTCTGGGTGTCGCGCAATGGGTGGCACGGCGAGGACAGACGCCGCTAAATCATCAGGGGTAACGGGCGTAGTTTTCACAGCGTTTTCCTTAGAGCAAGAGCCGTGGAAGCCACAGCGACACAGCGGGAACATAGGTCACCACCGCCAGCACGAACAGTAGCACTCCGAAGAACGGCATGAGTGATTTTACCAGCGCTTCGATGGGTACTTTCCCCACCGCGCTTCCCACGAACAACAGCGCACCCACCGGTGGCGTGAGCAGGCCGATCGACAGATTGATCATCATAATCATGCCGAAATGCACCGGATCAATGCCAAGCGATTTAACTACCGGTAACAAAATCGGCGTCAGGATCAGGATCAGTGGGGCCATATCCATCGTGGTGCCGAGCATCAGCATCATGACGTTCATGCAAAAGAGGATCACGTACTTGTCGCTCGACAATGATGAGAACAGTTCGGTGATCTTGAGCGGGATTTGCATCAGCGTCAGCAAGTAGCCAAACGCCGCCGCAAAGCCGATCAGGATCATCACAATCGTTACGGTTTTTACAGTGCGATGCACGAGCTTCGGCAGATCTTTCCACTTGTAGTCGCGATAGATAAACATCGTGACGAAGAACGCCCAGAGAACGGCAATCGCCGCCGATTCTGTCGCGGTAAACACGCCCGAAAGAATGCCGCCCAGAATGATGACCATCGTCATCAGGCCCCACATCGCGTCCGCACAAATTTTCAGCGCCTGCTTCATGGGAATGACTTCTCCCCTGGGGAAGTTGCGCTTTTTTGCGGTGTATAAACAAAGGACGACGAGCGACAAACCCAGCAGCAAACCGGGCAAAACACCGGCAATGAACAACGCCGAAATCGAGATCGAACCACCCGCCGCCAGCGAATACAAAACGGCGTTGTGGCTCGGTGGAATCAGGATCGCCTGTACCGAACCGCTGACCGTGACGGCTGTGGAGAAATCGCGTGGATAACCTTTCTTTTCCATTTCTGGAATCAGCACCGAACCGATCGAGGCGGTGTCCGCCACCGACGAGCCCGAGATCGCACCGAAAAAAGTGGACGCCAGAATATTCACCAGCGACAAGCCGCCACGAATGAAGCCGACGAATACGCCGGCGAATGCAACGAGTCGCCGCGACATGCCGCCCTCGGCCATGATCGCGCCGGCGAGGACGAAGAACGGGATCGCAAGCAATGAGAATTTGTTGACGCCGCCGGCGATGGCGATCATCACAGCATCAAACGGAATGTCGATCCACCACGCACCAATGAGGGCAGCCGCGCCAAGCGCATAAGCCACGGGAACGCCCAACAACATGAGTAGGGCAAAACTGCCAAGAAGCACTACTGCGTCCATTAGAGAATGCTCGCGTTCATTAGTTGGCCGCCGTGGTTGCATCGATCTTGTGATCGATATCGTGATCGAAGCGCACGATGGCGCGGTGGCTCTGTGAGCCAAAAAACATGTGCTCCAGCACGAACAAAAGCGTCAGCAAACCCCCGATTGGCACCGGCGAATAGGTGAAGCCGACCGGCATCCACGGAATCTCGCTGATGCTCTGGCCCCAGGTTTCCATACAAAGCTTGGTGCCATAAATCAGCATGAACACGCTGATCAGCAGCATCACAACAAGCGCGAATTTTGCGGCGAGTGCCCTAAGCGCTTCGGGCAGTCGATCCGTCAACATGGCCACGGCAATGTGCGATCCCGCGCGATAGCTGGCGGCGGCTCCGATGAAGGTAAATACCACCATCAACAGGATGGAGACGGGCTCCGGCCACTGCGAGCCGCTGCCCAATACGTAGCGCGCAAAAATGCCCCACGGAATGATCAGCGACATAAAAAAAATGGCTGCCCCGGCGACCCAGATGCAGCCCAGATAAACCGTGTCGAGGACACGATGGATTGGTTCGTTCACTATCTTTTCTCCCTGGCATTTGTCTTGCCGTCTCGCTACGGCGCAGCGCTCGCAGACCACACGCTTCATAGCTGCCACGCCGTGTAGGAGCGGCTTTGCCGCGACCCGTGCTTCGTCGACTACGGGGTCGCGGCAGAGCCGCTCCTACAGTGCGCCGGACGTCAGTGCTCTCCGAGTTAGAGCTACTTACTTGACGTCAGCGACACGCTTCATCAGATCCGACAACTGAGCGCCATACTTGGCACGTACCGGAGCCGTTGCATCAAAGAACAGCTTCTGGTCTACCGGCACGAACTCAATGCCAGCTGCTTTCAGCTTGCCGGTGTAGTCGGCCACACTCTTGTCCCACAAGCCGCGTTGTTCCATCTGTGCTTCGCGCGAGACTTTTTTCACCAGCGCTTTGTCGGCGTCGGAGAGTTTGTCCCACGTTGCTTTCGACATCACGAAAATTTCCGGGATGATGAGGTGATTGGTCTGCGCGTAGTACTTGGTGCCCGTGGTGTAATGGTTCGAGGTGAAGAGGCTTGGCGGATTGTTTTCTGCGCCGTCGATCACGCCGGTTTGCAATGCGCTGAACACTTCGCCGTAGGCCATCGAAATGCCGTTGCCGCCCATCGCATTCATGGTGTCCACGAATAATGGGTTGCCCATCATGCGGACTTTTACTCCCTTCAGATCGGCGGGTGTTTTCACGAGCTTCTTGGTGTAGAGGCTGCGTGAGCCGCCGTCCATCCAGCCAAGAGCGACCAGTTTGGCCGGGCTTGCGGTGATTTTGGCGAGCAAT
Source organism: Burkholderiales bacterium (assembly GCA_038246865.1). GTDB lineage: Bacteria > Pseudomonadota > Gammaproteobacteria > Burkholderiales > Casimicrobiaceae > Casimicrobium. The sequence goes on along the minus strand of JBBRVM010000127.1, from coordinate 4,386 downwards.
TCGTCGCCGACCGCGCCGTCGATCACTTTGCGCATGTGTGCTTCGTCGCGGAATACGAACGGCATGTTGAACACGTTGACCTCAGGCACGACCGGTCCGATCACACCCAGCGAAATTCGCGCAATCTGGATGGCACCGAGCTGCACTTGCTCAACAACCTCTTTTTCTTGTCCGAGCACGCCGCCGGCAAACATTTGAATCTTGATGCGGCCGTTGGTGGCGGCATCGAGCTTCTTGCCCATGCTTTCCACCGCAACTACGGTTGGATAACCAGCAGGATGGGTGTCAGAAGCTTTGAGTACGATGTTTTGCGCGTAGACGCCGAACGACAGGGTGCCAGTCAGCGACAGCGCAGCCAGTGCTTTAAGTTTGAATTTCACAGTAAGGTCTCCTTTGGGGTTGTAGGTAACTATTTATCAGTAACAAAGGTCAAGAGAGCAGGAACTTCGGCTCGGGCAAGCCGCGCACGCCCGGTCTGAGCGCAAAAACGCCACCGGCCAGCGGTTGGTCCGCCAGGCCAGCCTCGTCAACGCCCGATGGTCGTATGGAGGTGACAAAAAGCGTATCAAGGTTTACCCCACCAAAGGCGCACATGGCGGGCTTTTTGACGGGGACGGAGAGTGACTGATCGAGTTTGCCTTCGGGCGTGAAGCGATGAATCAGACCGGCATCGTTGCCGCAAATCCAGTAGCAACCATCGGCGTCAACCGCCGCACCATCCGGACGACCGGGCAGGGGATTCATGTCCACGAATACGCGCTGGTTGGACGGAGTGCCGCTGTCGGTGTCGTAGTCGAACGCCCAGATGGTTTGTACCGAGGGATGCGAATCGGACAAATACATCGTCTTGCCATCGGGGCTGAACGCCATGCCGTTGGGAACAATCAGGTGCTCCAGCAGCAAACGCTGATCGCCCTTGCCGTTGAAACTGCTGACCGCACCCGCGGCCATCGCATCGACCATGTTGAGGAACATCGTGCCCGCCAGAAAACGGCCCTGACGGTCGCAACGACCATCGTTGAAACGCATGGTTGGCACGGCATGGTTGGCCTTCGAGAGCAGGACAGTATGGGCGCTGCCATCGTCATTCAGCGTGACCCGAAACACGCCCGTTTCCATCCCGGCCACCCACTGATTGCTACCGACGTGGGCGATACAGCCCACTTTTTCCGGCAACGTCCAGGAGCGCGCGGTGTGGCTCGCAGCGTCCCAGCGCCAGACTTGCTTTGCCGGAATATCAACCCAGTACAGCGCCTGTTCCTGAGGCACCCAGACCGGGCTTTCGCCGGTGCTGTGTTTGCCGTCAAAAATCAGTTCTGCGCTGGACATTGCTGGATTCGGTTTGCTTCGTTTTGTCGGGCGGCTACTTGTGCGGGAAGGGGCCGAGCTTTACGAAGCCACCGCCCTGATACTGCAGCGCGATGTCGTCTGGCGGCAAATGCACGGCCGTAGCCTCCATCTCTGCGCGGAACGGTTCCGACGAATCTTTCGGCGTCCAGCCCAGATGTGCGGCCTTGCTGTTATCCCACCAGGTCAGAGTGTTGTCCGATGCGCCGTAGACGATGGTGTGTCCGACATGCGGGGCGTGCAGCGCGCAGGTGATCAGGCTGGTCAGGTCGTCATAGCTCAGCCACGTAGACATCATGCGGCGATCTCTCGGCTTCGGAAACGATGAGCCGATGCGCATCGACACCGTCTCAATGCCGAAGCGATCAAAATAATATTGCGCTGTCGCCTCGCCAAACGCCTTGCTGATGCCGTAGTTGCCATCGGGGCGGAGCGGGGCGTCGGCGTCAAGACGCTCGGACTGTTTATGAAAGCCGATCGAATGGTTGGAGCTGGCAAACAGAATACGTTTGCTGCCGCTGATCCGCGCCGCCTCGTAAAGGTTGTAAACACCGCGAATGTTCGCGTTAAGAATCGGTTCGAACGCGCCGTCGGTCGATACGCCGCCCAGATGCACTACGGAATCCACGCCGTCCAGAAGCGCGAGCATCGCGTCGAAGTCACCCAGATCGCAGGGCATTAACTCTTCGCCCGGACCCGCGCCGCCGAGACTCGTAACGTCTGACAGTCGCAGTTTGTTGGCGAGCGGAGCAAGGCGAGGGCGCAGAACTTTGCCGAGGCCGCCCGCCGCTCCCGTGAGCAGTAAACGATTGATTTTGTTCGACATCTTTACGATTGAGGCAAGGCTTGTTTGTCAGTTATCATACAACAAGTGAATTCTGGGGCTGCTTTTGAACCAGAGGGCACGTTTGCCCTGTTTGGCGGCGCTTGTCGGCGGCAGAATGATCAAAGACAGAAAATATGGTAGCGCTAACATTCGCCGTAATGTTAGTACATCGCGGGCAAGAGTCAACAGCAACTTGATTGGCTCGATGCGGTCGAGCTGGCGAGGGGCTTCACCTTTGTGAGCCGCTCGATACAGCAGGCAAAATCGCGCGGTACCTGATGCCGGTTGCGCAGGGTTGTCGGGGTGCGGGCGGCGAAGCAGACGGCTCGTGGCGTCGAATTAGTCGCGAAACGGACCGCACTAGAATGAGCCAACAGGGGACACGTCGGTTGTCTAACAATGTCAAAGACTCAAGGAAGTGCGCGAATGGCCACACCACTAGCATCACGAACCATGCGCAAGAGCCGCAGTCTGTCCGTAGAGCTCGTATCCATGCTGCAAGCCCGCATCAAAGACGGCACTTACGCCGCGGGTATGCGGATGCCGACGGAGGCTGAGATCATGGTCGAGCACGGTGTGAGCCGCACCGTCGTTCGCGAAGCCATCTCGCGTTTGCAGCAGGCACAGCTGGTCATCACACAACATGGTATTGGCAGCTTCGTGAACGAGTCGCCGCCCGATGGGCCGGGTTTTCGCATTGATCCGGTCGACGTTGCAACGGTGGTTGACATCATCAATGTGCTCGAGCTGCGGGTGAGTCTGGAGACTGAATCTGCGGGCCTAGCCGCAGCACGGCGCAACCTGCGTCAACTCGCCGAGATGCAAGCGGCCATCAACGATTTTGTGCATTGCGCTGGCAAGGGGTTGGACACCATTGAAGCCGATTTCAGGTTCCATCTGGCGATCGCCGAGGCCACGCAAAATCCGCATTTTTTCGAGCTGATGCGGCATCTGGGCACGACGCTGATCCCGCGAGCACGCGTCAATTCACCGCAGCTGGCCAAGGAAGAAAAAAGCGCCTATCTGGAGCGCGTTAACCGCGAACACAACGTGATTTTTGACGCCATCGAGCGCCAGGATTCCGACTCCGCCAAAGCCGCCATGCGCATCCATCTGACCAACAGCCGCGAGCGTTTGCGCCGCGTGGCAGAGGCTTCTTGACCCGTCGCTGTTTCGTTTCGCAGTAGAGGAGCGCGCATCAGGTTTTGTGTGAAAGCACGGCGGCATTGGGGCTAGATCGATAAATCGACTAAAGTCGATATCAGACGTAATCGAACGGTAGCCCCAATGAAATAGGGCGTTCAGCCTGAAGCTGCTTCCGTTTCCGCAGCGCCGTCAGCCCCTCGTGTCGTCGCCTTCACATGCTCGCGCAGCCAGCGATGCACCGGATCGGCGTGGTACCTCGGATGCCAGCTCATCGCAATATCGACGGGTGGCGACGCCACCGGCAACGGGAACACACGTAGCCGTTCACGCTCGGTGCTCCACTGCACAAACGCCTCCGGTATCGCCGCAATCAAATCAGAATTCATCACCATCGCCATCGCGGCCTGAAAGCCCGGCACGACGACCGCGACGCGACGCTGCAACCCTAGCGCCCGCAACGCGACGTCGATAGAGCCCTGCGCATGACCCCGGCGCGACGCAGAGACGTGGGGCCAGCGAACGAACTGCGCAACATCAATCGCACGCTCATTGGCGAGCGGATGATCGCTACGAACCACCATCACGAACACAGTTTTCAATAACGACTGACTGTGAATTTCCGGCGCCGGCGCGTCGAGCACCCCGAGATCAAGATCAATCTCGCCGCTGCGCAGCGCCTCCGTGCTGTTGTCAGCGCGCGGCACAATTTGCAGCCTCACACCCGGCGCATCAACGGCGATGCGCGCCGCCAGTCGTGCGGCCCATGCGCCAATGAAGCCATCGTTCGCCCGCACCGTCAGCGTGCGCTCCAGACGACTGAAATCCACCACCGGGGGAACGACAATGCCACGCGCATCCTCCAGCACCGCGCGAATCGGCTCTCGCAGCGCCAGGGCTCGCTCGGTCGGCACCAGACGCCGACCCGCCAGTACGAAAAGCGGGTCGCCGAAGGTGTCACGCAGATGCGTTAACCGGCGACTCATCGCTGGTGCGCTCAAATGCAGGCGCTGCGCCGCGCCAACGACGCTGCCTTCGATCAAGAGCGCCTCCAGATCTTCCAGTTGATT
>JBBRVM010000126.1:0-8843 GCA_038246865.1 Burkholderiales bacterium | reverse complement strand
TGGCAGCGAAAAAGAGCGGACAAAAATGGATCGCCAAGAATCGTGTACCGCGTGTGCAGATCGAATATGACGTCGAAGTTTATGGCTCCGAGAAGAAGGTGCAAATTCCTTTTGTAATGGGCGTGATGGCGGATCTGTCTGGCAAGTCAGAAGAGCCGTTGCCTGACGTCTCAGATCGCAAATTCACCGAGATCGATTTTGATAATTTCGACGCTCGTATGAAGGCGATCAAACCGCGTGTGGCCTTCACCGTGCCCAACACGTTGACAGGCGAAGGTTACATGTCAGTCGACGTAAGTTTCGAAAACATGGATGACTTTTCACCGGCTGCTGTTGCCAAGAAAGTCGGCGCGCTTAACCAGTTGCTGGAGGCCCGCACACAACTGCACAACCTGCTGTCATACATGGACGGCAAGTCGGGAGCTGAGGAGCTTTTGTCAAAGGTTCTTGCTGATCCGGCGCTGTTGGCGTCATTGTCCTCCGCGCCCAAGCCGGGCGAAACGCCGAGCACCTAAGCCGCGCTCAAGCAAAGACAACGCACTAGAAGGAAATCCACATCATGGCAACGGAATCACAGAGCGCAACCAGTCTCGGACAAGTCGAATTTCAAGGCAGCGAATTTACCTCGCTGCTGAATAAGGAATTCAAACCAAAGACCGACGAAGCGCGTGGCGCAATTGAGAATGCCGTCCAGACCCTGGCACAGCAGGCACTGGCGCATAGCAATACTATCTCGACGGATGCATTCCGTACGATTGAAGGTTTGATCGCCGCTATCGACAAAAAATTGTCAGATCAGATGAACCTGATTCTTCATCACGAAGAATTTCAAAAACTCGAAGGGTCGTGGCGCGGACTGAAGTATCTGGTCGACAACTCTGATCCCGATGAAATGTTGAAGATTCGCGTCTTGAACATCTCGAAGAATGACCTGCGCAAAACAATGCGCCGCTACAAAGGCACCGGTTGGGATCAAAGCCCTATCTTCAAAAAACTGTACGAAGAAGAATATGGTCAGTTCGGCGGCGAGCCTTACGGCTGTCTGGTTGGCGACTATCACTTCGACCACACGGCACCGGACGTGGAGTTGCTCGGCGAAATGGCACGGGTAGCCGCGGCCGCGCATGCGCCGTTTATCGCTGGCGCATCACCGAACATCATGCAAATGTCTTCATGGCAGGAACTCTCCAATCCGCGTGACCTGACTAAAATCTTCAGCAATACTGAATATGCTGCCTGGCGTGGCCTGCGCGAGTCTGACGACTCTAAGTACGTCGGCCTGACCATGCCTCGCTATCTTTCGCGCATGCCCTACGGTGCCACAACCAATCCGGTTGAAGAATTTGCGTTTGAAGAAGATACGGAAGGCGGCTCGCACGCAAAGTACACGTGGAGCAATTCTGCCTACGCGATGGCTACCAACATCAACCGCTCGTTCAAAGAGTACGGTTGGTGCACCTCCATCCGCGGCGTGGAATCCGGTGGCGCAGTGATGGATTTGCCCGCTCACACCTTCCCGACTGATGATGGCGGCGTTGACCTAAAGTGTCCGACCGAAATAGCGATTAGTGATCGTCGAGAAGCCGAGCTTGCGAAGAATGGTTTCATGCCATTAGTCCATCGCAAGAATTCCGATCTGGCCGCATTCATTGGCGCGCAATCGTTGAACAAACCCGCCGAATACTACGATTCTGACGCTACAGCCAACGCCAATCTGGCCGCGCGGCTGCCCTACATGTTTGCGTGTTGCCGCTTTGCGCACTATCTGAAATGTATCGTCCGCGACAAGATCGGTTCGTTTCAGGAGCGTGCCGACATGGAGCGCTGGTTGAACGACTGGATTAAAAACTACGTCGATGGCAATCCGCTGACTTCATCTCAAGAAACAAAAGCACGCCGTCCGTTGGCCGCAGCAGAAGTTGTCGTGGAAGAAGTAGAGGGTAATCCTGGTTATTACACGTCAAAGTTCTTCCTGCGCCCGCACTACCAATTGGAAGGCTTGACCGTATCTTTACGTCTGGTCTCCAAGTTACCGTCCACCAAGTCCAAAGCCGCGTAACGCATTGCTCGTATATTTTCTACGAGATGTCATATTAGTGAGTACGGCTTCGTCTATACATGCAGGAGGTTCATTAAGTCACATCGCTCCGATACGACAAATGAACCCACCCCGTACCTTTTTCTTACGATCTTAAGGAGATCTCCATGTCAATTGATGCATTTCTCAAAGTAACCGGTGTTGATGGCGAAAGCAAAGCTACGGGCCACGAAAAGTGGATCCAGCTGCAGTCGTACTCTTTCGGTGGCTCCAACATCGGTAGCGCCGCGCTTGGTGGCGGTATGGGTACCGGCAAAGCCGATCTGCAAGACTTTCACTTCACTACCAGTATGGACAAATCTGTCCCTGACCTGATGGTTAAATGTCTGACCGGTGAACACATTCCAAAGGCTGAACTCCATCAGGTTAAGTCCGGCGGAACGGCCTTGACCTTTCTTAAAGTAACGATGGAAGAGGTTCTGATCTCCAGCGTTCAATTCGCTGGCTCTGGCGACGTCCCGAACTGCTCCGTTTCGTTTAACTTCACGAAGATCAAGACCGAATACAGCGCTCAGAACGCTCAGGGCGGTCTTGAAAGTACGACGACACAAGGCTTCGATATCAAACAGAACAAAAAAGTCTAGAAGCGAATCCGACACCGACGTGCGCGTGAGAGCCGAATGGACTCACGCGCTTTCTGCATTTTCGGCCAATCAAAGTTTCCTGTGTGGTGCTCGATTGGTTGCGTAAATCGAGGCAAACGGCCTCAATTTGTATTTTGAGTTTTTCGTTTCATTTGCAGGGATTCGTATGTCCATTAGCCCCACCGGCGATCTTGCTACTCAACTCGCTGAGCTGCAAAGCCAGATCAAGGCGAACGCTAGCAGCGTCAAATTAAGAATACATTTGTTTCAAATGCTTTGTGTCATGGGAAACTGGACGCGGGCACTCAGTCAACTCCAGCTCTGCGGGCAGATGGAGGCTAAATCGCTTCCGATGGCGCAGACATATCGTGAAGCTATTCGCTGCGAAGTCTTTCGCAAGCAAGTATTTTCTGGACAACGCACACCCCAGATCATGGGAACACCGCCTGCGTGGATAGGTTCGCTGATTGAGGCGCTTAGGCACGATGGCAGCGGCGACAAGTCGGCTGCGGCAGAACTGCGTGCGAAGGCGATGGACGAAGCCGAGCCAAAGGCATGCACGATTGACGGCGTCGCCTGCGAATGGATCGCTGACGGTGATTCGCGCCTCGGGCCCGTGTGCGAAGTCATTGCGAATGGCCAATACTATTGGTTGCCCTTCGAATCGTGTAGTGGCATCATCACAGAATCGCCTAGCGATTTGCGCGATTTGGTATGGGCCCCGGCTGAGCTTCTCTTGCCGAATGAAGGGCGTGTGCCCGCACTGATTCCTGTACGCTATCCGGGCACGGCTGAATCGACTGCAGAAAACGCCGATCAACTCAAACAGTCGCGCGTTACCGAGTGGATCGAGCAGGGTGAAGACGTCTGGTTTGGTTTGGGTCAACGCCTGTGGACCAGTGATGTTGGTGAACATCCGGTGCTCAACACCCGGATTCTTTCGATGGTTACCCCTGTTGTAGCTGCGTGACGTATCGCCAATCTGCTGACGCTGAGCCTTGACAATATGCAACCGTCAGAATCGACATAGTCGTGGAAGCACGTACGATACTTCGCTCCGAGGGTGATCGGCTTCAACCTGCGCTATTGGATCGCTTGTGTGATGACGAACCGGAGAAGCGGCAAGAAACGCTGCAGTTTTCTGTCATCTCAAAAGGTCGCCTTAAGCGGACGGTTTTGCGTGATATCAACTGGCTACTCAACACAACAGCGCACCACACTGATCATCAGCTGGACGATCATCCGGAAGTCAAACGATCGGTTATTAACTTCGGAATTCCGGTGCTGTCCGGCAAAAATTTTTCGTCGGTTGATTGGGTTGAGCTAGAGCGTGGCATTCAGGAGGCAATTGCTTTTTTCGAGCCGCGAATCCTGCCTGACACCTTAAAAGTCACGATGATCCGACCGCTGGACAGCCTGGGGCACCATAACCTGCTGCAGTTCGAGCTGCGTGGAGAGTTGTGGTCGATTCCGTTTCCGGTCGAACTCTTGATCCGCTCCGAGTTGGATCTTGAAACAGGTCAAGTTATGCTCACTGATCAATTGAGTACCGGGACAGCTTGACGTGGATCCACGTTTACTTGACTACTACAACCGCGAGCTTGGCTACGTGCGTGAGCAGGGAGCCGAGTTTGCCGAGCAATTTCCAAAAGTTGCAGCTCGATTGGGAATGCGCGGTATCGAAGTCGCGGATCCGTATGTTGAGCGATTGCTTGAAGGCTTCGCGTTTATGTCGGCGCGCATCCAGCTCAAGATGGATGCAGAGTTTCCAAAATTTTCGCAACGACTTTTGGATCTTGTCTATCCCGGCTATTTGGCACCGACGCCCTCAATGGGAATCGCCAAGTTTGAACCATCGCGCTCGGAAGGCGGTTCACCTGATGGCTTCACGTTGCCACGTCATTCAAGGCTCAGAGCGCGATTGCCGGCTCATGAGCAGACGGCGTGCGAATTCCGGACGGCACACGAAGTAACGCTTTGGCCTCTCAGGCTAGCGGAGGCCCGCTTAACGGCTGCCCCCCCCGACCTTCCCATCGCGGGTTACCGTTGGGGAGCACCGGTGCGCGGCGCATTGCGTTTGACTTTTGAGACAACTAATCAGGTTGAGGTAGCGTCGCTAAAGCTCGATTCTTTGCCGATTTTCATCAACGGCACACCAGACACGGCATCCCGGCTTCAGGAACTGCTGCATACACAATGCGTCGGTGTTCTGATTCATGCAGGCGGGCTGCCGATCAGGAACCTCATACCCTATCCACCCGAATCACTTCAGCCCGAGGGCTTTTCAAGCGAACAGGCAATACTTCCGCACGAGTCGCGTGCCTTCGACGGACATCGTCTGCTGCATGAGTATTTCTCATTTCCCGAGAGATACCGTTTCTTTTCGGTCAATGATTTGAACCGGGCTTTGCGGCAGATTGGTGGCAACAAGTTTGAAATTGTGCTTTTGTTGAAGCAGGCGAATAGCGCTCTGGAGCCGCTTGTTGACGTGGCAAACTTTGCGCTCTACTGTGCGCCCGTGGTCAATTTGTTTCAACGCACGTCGGACCGCATTCCGGTGACGTCAACGCGCTTTGAATACCACGCGGTGATTGAGCGCACGCGCCCACTAGACTTTGAGATTCACAGCATTCATAAAGTAGTTGGTCACCACAACGAATCTGATCGTGAACTGACTTTTCACCCGTTTTATGCCGCTGCAGACGTAGATCGTCGTGGAGCGGGGGCCTACTTTTCGGTGCGGCGTGAACCGCGCGTGCTCTCCGAGCAGTCCCGGCGACAGGGTCCACGCACAGGCTACATCGGCTCAGAGTGCTTCCTGTCGCTGGTCGATGCGAAAGAGGCTCCATTCTCTTCTGAGCTTCGACAGGTCACCGTTGAGGCTTTGTGTACGAACCGTGACTTGTCGCTGTTGACCCCGGTGGGTAATTCGACCTCGGACTTAACCTTGATGTCATCTGCCCCGATTGATGCAATCCAGTTCATCGTCAGTCCGACGCGACCTTCACCTGCGTTGGCCGAGCGCGAGATTACGTGGCGACTCATCTCGCATCTTGGACTCAACTATTTGACGATGACGGATCTCAACGCGGAGCAGGGCGCTAGCGCACTTCGCGAGTTGCTGGGGCTTTACGCGAGGCTGGGTGCACCCGGGGCTGAGGCGCAGATCGGTAGCGTACAAAAAATGTCGGTTCGAGCGGTTGATCGACGTGTTCCCAATCGCGGTCCGATCGTTTTTGGTCGGGGCGTCTCGCTTGAAATTGAAGTCGACGAAATTCCGTTTGCAGGTGTAAGCCCGTGGCTGCTAGGCGCGGTGCTGGAGCAGTTTCTCACTCGTCATGTGAGCATCAATGCGTTCACCGAGCTCTCCCTGCGTAGCATCCAGCGTGGCCATATCGGCAGCTGGAAACCACGTATCGGACGGCGACCGATGGCATGAGCATGAAAAAAAACGAAAACTCCGCTGTCGACAGCGCAACAGTTCAGCGTGCCCGCCTTGACCGGTTGTTTTCGGGGCTTGCTGCCGACGCGACCCGCTTTGATTTCTATTACGTGCTTCGCCACATTGACGCCAACATGGTCAGCGATGCCCCGTTGGGAAGATCCCCTCGTCCGCGCAATGAGCCGCTTCGACTCACGCAAAATCCTTCGCTAATTTTCGCACCATCGGCGCTGTACCAATACCGCGAGGGAGTAGCAGCCAATGGAATGGGCCGTCTTTCGGTGCATCACTTCGGCCTATTCGGGCCAAATGGCGCGTTGCCGCAGCATTTGACAGAGTATGTGCAGGAGCGAATACTGCACTACAAAGACGAGTCGATGGCGCGCTTTTGTGACATTTTTCAGCACCGCATGATTCTGCTCTTCTACCGCGCATGGGCAGATTGTCAGGCCGCGGCGAGTCTTGACCGACCTGGGCGTGATCACTTTAGCCGCTACGCCTCGAGTCTCGTCGGCCTCGGCCAGCCGAGTCTGCAAAACCGCGATACGGTGCCAGATCACCTGAAGCTGCATCACGCCGGTCATCTGGTGCGATTGACGCGTAATCCGGAAGGCCTCACTCGTGCCTTGGCTGCGCTGCTGCGTGTGCCTGTCGCGATGCAGGAGTACTGCATTCAATGGCTGCGGCTAGCCGAGGAAGATCGGACTCGATTAAGTTCAGTGGCAAGCGCAGGTGATGGCGGTCAACATCGTATCGAACTGGGCACCGCTTCATCGCGCCTTGGGCAAGGAGCGATTGCAGGCGCAAAAGTGCCAGATGTACAGCATAAGTTTCGCTTGCGTATTGGTGCGATGTCGTTGACTGAGTTTGAACGCTACCTGCCAGGCGGCATCCGCTTCACGCAGGTTCGTGACTGGGTGCGCAACTACATTGGCGTCGAACTGGCGTGGGATGCGCTAATTGTTTTAAAACGAGAAGAAGTGCCAGCGGTGCGGCTCGGTTCGTTTGGCCAACTGGGCTGGACGAGTTGGCTCGGGATGCCCACCGCGAGGCGCAATCGAGACGTCGATGACGTCATTCTCGATGCAGAGAGATTAACCAACGTGCGAGTCACTTAGGCTGGCCGTTTCATCGTCGAGGGGAATATCACATGTCTGAGATCAGTCGTACCGCGTTGTTCGGGAAACTCAACCCATTACTCTACAAAGCCATTGAGGGTGCCACAGTATTTTGCAAGTTACGGGGCAATCCCTACGTCGAGCTCGTGCACTGGATGCACCAGATACTGAGTACCAACGACAGCGACCTGCATCGCATCTTGCGCCACTTTGAAGTCGATTCATCCAAACTCGCGGCCGACTTGACACGCTCACTTGACCGACTGCCGCGTGGCGCAACCGCGATTTCTGACCTTTCAGAACACATTGAAAACGCAGTGGAGCGTGCATGGGTGTACGGCACCCTCAAGTACGATGACGCTCAGGTTCGTAGTGGTTACATCATGGTCGGTCTGGTCAAAACCATGGGGCTGCGGAACATTCTGTATGGAATTTCCAAAGAATTCGAGAAGCTCGGCATTGACGCGCTCTCGGACAAACTGCCTGACATTGTCAAAGGTTCACCTGAGGATGGACTCGCCGCAAGCGATGGCAGCGGTATCAGCGGTGAACCTGGTGAGGCTAGCGGCGCAATGGCACCCGCGCAGATGGGCAAGCAGGAAGCGCTCAAAAAGTACGCCGTTGACCTGACAGAGAAAGCTAGAAAAGGCGAGCTTGATCCGGTCACCGGGCGCGATGAAGAGATTCGCCAGATTGTCGATATCCTGATGCGTCGTCGGCAAAACAACCCCATCCTCACCGGCGAAGCAGGCGTTGGTAAAACAGCCGTCGTCGAAGGCTTTGCATTGCGCCTGGCCAAAGGAGACGTTCCGCCGCAACTGAAAGATGTGTCGCTGTTGACGCTTGATATCGGCTTGCTTCAGGCAGGTGCCAGCATGAAGGGGGAGTTCGAACAACGACTTCGCCAAGTTATTGACGAAGTACAGGCAAGCCCGAAACCGATCATTCTGTTCGTCGACGAGGTGCACACATTGGTCGGCGCCGGTGGTGCTGCCGGTACGGGAGACGCGGCGAATCTGCTCAAGCCTGCACTTGCGCGTGGCACCTTGCGTACCATCGGTGCGACGACGTGGGCCGAATACAAAAAGTACATCGAGAAGGATCCGGCACTCACTCGCCGCTTTCAGGTGGTTCAAGTGCCGGAGCCCGACGAGGCAAAGGCCATCGCCATGCTGCGCGGCGTTGCGACCGTGCTTGAGAAACATCATAAAGTGTTGTTGCTGGACGAGGCTATCGCCTCTGCGGTTAACCTTTCGCATCGCTATATTCCGGCGCGTCAGTTGCCGGACAAGGCCGTGAGCCTCCTCGACACGAGTTGCGCGCGAGTCGCCGTAAGCCAGCACGCTACTCCGCCCGAGGTTGAGGATGTGTTGCGCAAGATTGAGATGCTCGACGTCGAAATCGGCATTATCGAACGCGAGGCAGCGGTCGGCATCCACGTCGGTGAGCGCCTGAACGAAGCGACGGTCAAACGTGCGGAGGCATCGGAAAAGCTCGCAGTTCTGGACGTGCGCTGGAAAGACGAGAAAGTGCTCGTCGAGCAAATTCTCGACCTGCGCGGCAAACTTCGGGGTACTGGCGACGGCAAAGTCGATACCGCT
>JBBRVM010000125.1:0-8852 GCA_038246865.1 Burkholderiales bacterium | reverse complement strand
GTCGGACAGTTGGTGGTTGCGGGCGGCGAAACCTCAGGCGCGTGCGTGCAGGCCTTGGGCATCACGCAAATGCAAATCGGCATGCAAATTGATCCCGGTGTGCCGTGGTGTTATTCAAGCTGTGCGGCAGCGAGCAGTAATGGCCTGCACCTGACGTTGAAGTCGGGCAACTTTGGCGCACACGATTTTTTCCTCAATGCGTTTACCATGCTGGCATGATCACGTCGCAAGAAACCACCGCCCGAGAAGAGATTTGCAGGGTCGGCAAAAGCCTGTTTGACCGCGGCTCCGTTCATGCAACCGCAGGCAACATCAGTGTGCGGCTAGACGATGGGTTTTTAATCACGCCTACCGATGCTTGCCTTGGTTTTTTAGACCCTGCTAGGCTGGCGAGGCTGGATGCCAATGGCCAGCAAGTCAGCGGTGCTACGGCCAGTAAAACCATGCTGCTGCACCAGCGAATTTATGCACAGGCCTGCGCGTTTGATATGGCTACCCGCTGCATCATCCATACCCACAGCACCTACGCCGTCGCCTTGAGTTTGCAGAGCCAGAAGACCGAACTGCTGCCGCCCATCACCCCGTATTTCGTCATGAAGGTCGGTCACGTTCCTCTCATTGCCTACCAACGCCCCGGTGATGCAGCAGCAGCTGAGGTCGTGGCACAAACCATCAACAAGTACGGCGCTCAGGGCACACCGATTCGCGCGGTGATGTTGGCGAACCTGGGCCCCAACGTGTGGCATGACAGCCCCGCCAACGCTATGGCGACACTCGAAGAGCTTGAAGAAACCGCGCGCTTGGTATGGCTACACAACGGCTTGCCCATTGCGCAACTCAGTGAGGCACGGATCGATGAGTTGCGCAAGTCCTTTGGCGCGCGCTGGTAGTTTTAAGCGACCAGTCTCGATTCGACACGAATGGCCCCGCACGCCGGATTCAGGCCCGTGATAGATGGTCAGCGAATGTCGGAACCTCGGCCAAAAGAGCGTCGGCATCAACAGGGGACAACTGTTTCGATCCAATCGATCAGGGTCCGCGGCAAACCCCGAATGATCGTGGCATGGGAACGTGCGCCGCTCTGTCAAGCGACTGCAGGAACCGTGGCTGTTAGCTCAATGCCCAGTGCCTTCATGACTGCCAGCGTTGTCTTTAAAGTCGGGTTGCCGTTCTCGCTGAACGAGCGGTAAAGCTGTTCTCTGGAGAGCCCGGTTTGAACTGCGATTTGGGCCATCCCTTTAGCGCGGGCGACGACGCCCAGCGCGTGCGCTACGTATCCGACATCGTTTGTTTTAAACGCTTCGGCCATAAAGATTGCAATTTCTTCATCCGAGTTCAGATCCTCTGCAGGATCGTAGGTTGTCAGTTTTTCAGCCATTTCCTTCGCTCCCTTCGTCGGCCAAGCGTTTCGCCGCCTTGATGTCCCTCGCTTGTGTGCTCTTGTTGCCGCCACACAGCAGAACGATTATCGTGTTGCCCCGCCTCTGGAAATAGATGCGGTAGCCCGGGCCGTGGGGGATTCGCAACTCGCTTAATCCCTGCCCTACGGGTTCGGCATCGCCAGCATGACCGTACGCGAGACGATCCTAGCGGGAGGCGATCAAAGCTCGGGCACGCTCGTCCTTAAGTCCCGTTCGCCATTTTCGGAATGCCTCCGTTTGCTTAAGCTCCATCGCGATCAAAACTATTGTAGTTTATAAACTACCAACCTTTAACGTTTTTGATTCCAATCTCGAAAATGCCACAAACAGCATTCAGGAGAGCATAAAGAAGTAGGGGGTATGGCGTGGGCACGGCTCAGCAATTAAACGGACAACACCCCCTACTTTTTTATGCTCCCGTTGAAACTGGCCTACGGGGACGACCGCAGATCGTGCGCTTTGACCGGGTGGACAATCACGGCATCAATGCCGTTCAAGCTTGGGCCACAGCGGCCATCGCGCCGGAGAGTCTGGTGCTCTCCGATGGCTGGCCGGGCTTCACGCGGCTATCGGCTCTGGTGCCATGCCACGAGCCGCACATTACGGGGCACGGCCCGAAAGCGGCGAAGCATCCTGAGTTTCACTGGGTCAATACGCTGCTGTCGAACCTAAAGACTGCACTGGCGGGCACCTTCCACGCCTTTGCGTTCGAGAAGTACGGGCACCGCTATCTAGCCGTGAAACACGAACAGGAGGCTTATCGAATTAAGGACTTAGCCGACCACCCCCACGCTAGTGGCCGTTGTCCTACCGTGACTTTTTGCAGTGAAAGAAAAGGGATGCCTTGTCACGCCCCAAAATGGCTGTGGAGCCGCCGATTTCCTCAATGAAAGAATTCCACTCGCGTTCGAAGTGATCAAACGGGGCGGCTTCGTAGACGTTGCGCGTGGGTTGAAATTGCCGGGCGGCACGCAGTGAGGGAAACGTGCAATACGTTTCGTAGCCAGTCCTGACGCTTGTTGTAGAGCATCTGAAGCGCCGCGTGGAACGGGCGGTTTCGTTCAGGCAGGAACTGATGAACGGGGTGAACAGGCGTGGGATATTGAGTGCTTGGGGTTGTAAGCCTAAACCGGCGGAATTTGTCCAAAGTTGCTGAACAACGAGCTACGCCCATTCAATCCCAGCCAATATTGCTTCCAAATCACTTGTTTTAAGACATCCCTCTAAAACCACCAGTTTGCCCTAAAGATGATATTGAGCCACAAAGTAGCCCAATATCAATTGGGGAATTTAACCATGTCTGCAAATACCGTTGTCCGCGCTCGCATTGATGAACACATCAAGGAAGAGGCAAGTGTCGTACTTGCCGCGATGGGACTAACTGTGTCAGATGCCTTTCGCATTCTGCTGACTCGCGTTGCACGCGAGAAGGCGTTGCCATTCGAGCCCCTGGTTCCCAACGCCACCACCATCGAAGCTATCAGGGAAGCGCGACGTGGCAACCTCGAAACTGTGACGCTCGACGAACTCCAAGCGGTACTTGATGCGCACGATTAAGCAGTCAAGCCAATTCAAACGTGATCTGAAACGCGAAGCCAAAGGCCCACATCGACAAGCGCTCCAAAGTGATTTTGTCGCTATCGTCTCGGTGCTTGCCAACGACCAGCCGCTGGCGGAGAAGCATCGTGACCGTGCGCTGACAGGCGATTGGAAGGACCACCGAGACTGCCAGGTTAAGCCCAACCTCGTACTATTGCTCCGGCCCTATGAAGTATTAAGCGGCGTAGCGAACGCGGCGATCTTGAAAGTAGCTCATAACTCGCTCGGGGTTTTGCTCCAACATCATCATGTGCTCGTTGGCCGCTTCGCGTAATTTAAGCTTGGTTCTGACAGGCACACGCTTGCCCATCTGCTGTTTCAAGTCTGCGTTGAGCCGCTCCTCGGGATTGAGTTGTGGGCTGTAGCTGGGCAGGTAGAACAGCTCAATCTGCTCCTTGCGTTCGGTCACCCATGCTTTAACAATTTTGCTGTGATGCACCCGCAAGTTGTCCAGAATCAGAAACACCTTCTTGCCCGCATCCTTGATTAAAGCTTGCAAGAACTCAATCAACTTGTCGGCATCAAAGGCCTCGTCAATGATCATCCAGCGGGTCTTGCCCTGATTGGTGACCGTGGCGATCATCGAGAGCTTTTGGCGGGTACCATCCACAGCCATTGCCACAGGAGTTTTACCCGCAGGCGCGAAGCTTCTACCCATTCCTACTGCCGCGTCGGTGTTGACCAATGCGGTCTCATCACCCCAGTGAATTTCGGCACCCTCCGCTCGGGCACGTTGCTCAATCGCCGGGTACTCACCCTCCAGCCAGCCCTGCACCGCCGCAGGGCTTTGTTCGTAGGCGCGCTTGATGGGCTTTTGCGGCGTGAAGCCCCAGCGGGTCAGGTACTTGCCGACGCTGCGCACTTGCAGTTTGATACCGAACTCTTGTTCGATGAGCTGGCCCACCGCAGCCCGACTCCAGAGGTGAAAGTCCATCTTGAGCTGCTCAGGGCGTGTGTCGATGATCATGCGCTGGGCGGCGTCTTCTTGCACTTGACTGAGCACGCGACCATCGCCTCTGCTGCGTCCGCGCAGCGCAGGCCGGATAGCACGCCAGCCGCCTGCCTCGAACAAGTCGATGGCTGCTCGTACTGGCGGGTAAGAGAGTCCCGTCAGCTCAACGATTTGCATGATCTTGATGCCTTTTTGGTGCAGCCGAACGACTTGTTTGCGTCGCTCATGCAGTTGCTCCAGGGTTTGACTTCTTGCGCTTTCTTTTTCCATCAATCTTTGATCGGATAACCGCAACAAAGTTCATACTTTATTAGGCCTTATCTATAATCTATCAAAAGACGGACGACACGGTGATGCAACTTGTGCGCCTCGGCTCGCATAGCGAGCTTGGCTTATAGGTGATCAACTTGGAATTGGACAAATTCCGCGGTTTGGGTTTAGAACTGATCTTCCCCCGATTTGACGGACACTTTTCTATGATTAGAAATCAAGGAGTCCGAAATGAATGGAAAGACACAACCGGCGTACGCGCCGGAGTTCAGGCAACAAATTGTTGAGCTGTATGCCAGCGGTCGTCGGCCTGGGGAATTGGCCAAAGAATTTGGCTGCTCCGTTGCCTCAGTGCATGCGTGGGTGAAGAAGGCGGGAACGCTCAGATCGCTGCCCGATGCGGGCAGTGCGGGCAAGATTGTGCATCGTCAGGCGCATCAGGTTCAAGTTGCGATGGCGTTGTCTGCCGAAGAGCGCGACGAGCTACTGCGACTTCGTAAAGAGAATTCGTTTGCAAACTGAGCGGGACATCTTGGCAAACTCATTGGCGTAAACGCGCGGCCTGGTTTGCCGGAGCGAGCGTGCACACATCCAGGCTGATCTTCACGCTCATGAGAGCGGCAAATCAGGCCGACGCCCAGGGCCGTTCGTACGCGGTACGCACACATGTCCGAGTGCTCGATGTCTCCGCCAGTGGCTACTACGACTGGCGTGATCGTGAGCCGTCCGCGCGAGCGCTGGACAACGAGCATCTCGGCGAGCGAATCGAGCAGATTCACGAGGCCAGCAAAGCGATCTACGGCGAGCCCAAGATTCGCGCCGAGTTACGCGATGAGAGTATGCCGGAGCACAACGCAAAGTTCGTCGGTGTAGGCAAGCACCGGATCGCCCGTTTAATGCGCAGCAAGGGCATTCAGGGCGTCTGCAAACGCCGCAGCTACACCGTAACCACCGAGAGGAACAAGAGGGCGCGTCCTGCCCCTGATCTGGTCGAGCGCGCCTTCGTGGCTGACGCGCCCAACCAGCTCTGGGTGGCCGATATGACCTATGTGCCAACATGGGCCGGGTTCATCTATCTGGCCGTGGTGCTCGACGTATGGAGTCGGCGCATCGTTGGCTGGGCCATCGGCGAGACGATGAGCTCCGAGCTGGTCATTTCAGCGCTCAACATGGCGTTGTCGATGCGGGTACCCAACGGTGGCGCAGGGCTCATCCACCATAGCGATCAGGGCAGTCAATACACGAGCCTTGCATTCGGCAAACGATGTCAAGAGATGGGAGTGCGCCCGTCGATGGGCAGCGTCGGTGACGCCTATGACAACGCGATGGCCGAGAGCTTCTTTGCGAGCCTCGAATGCGAGCTATTGGAGCGCACCGTGTTGCCAACGAAATCGGCGGCGCGCACTGCGCTGTTCAGCTACATCGAAGGTTGGCCAAATTCAAAAAGCGCCCGCGACGACGGCATAGCTCGATCAACATGATGGCGCCCAACGCGTTTGAAGCAAAAGCGAGAAAAAATCAGAAACGCGAAATTGAAAAAAAACACTGCGACGTTGACGGGTTACCCACCGGGCAAGGCCGTGGACAAGTTTCCCAGTGCGCTAAAGAGGGCGCGGTAACTTGTCCACCGCCAAGCCCCGTGGATAACCCTCGCGTGGAGACGATGGTATCGTTGTAATTGGCTAGAGTTTGTCTAGCCTCAAACGCTCCGTTGAAATGGGGGAGATCCAAAGCTCTTGGCACATGGCCGCTCCATGCGTCTGACCCAACAATCAAGGCTTAAAGCTGAGACCGCGCATGAACACGCCGGGGCCGCAGCTCACGCAGCATCATTGGACTACGACGATTTTGATGGCTTGTTAGCGCGAAATTGACCAAGTGCCCGTGTTCGTCACGCACGACCACGGCAATGATGGCAGCGGGCGCGCGCGAGAACGACCGCCAGTATCGAACCAAAGTTTCGTGACCGTTCCGTGACCGCAGCCCCGAAAAAGAAAAAGGGTTAGTGGTTGATAACCCGCTAACCCTTATCCAATATACGTTTGGTCGGTGTGATAGGATTCGAACCTACGACCCCTTGCACCCCATGCAAGTGCGCTACCGGGCTGCGCCACACACCGAAGCTTTGAATTCTAGCAGTGCTTTCGTGCACTGCCCGACGGTTCATCCGGCATCGAGCAAATTAGCGATGTCGATCAACTCGGCGCGCAGCGCTTCGAGATCAATGTCATGGGTTGCCGCCTTTCCTTGCGCAAGTTGCGCCACTTGCGAGACTTGTGAACCGCGGCGACGTGTCAAAACCGTTTGTCCGCCGTTCGCCTCTTCGTCCAGCCGTCCGCGCGCGCCGATGATGGTGAAGCCTTCGCCATAAAGCAGCTCGCGAATGCGTCGCACGAGCAGCACTTCGTGATGCTGGTAGTAGCGTCGGTTGCCGCGTCGTTTGACCGGGCGCAACTGCGTGAATTCCTGCTCCCAGTAGCGGAGCACATGCGGCTTGACCAGACACAATTCGCTGACTTCACCGATGGTGAAGTAGCGCTTGGCCGGGATCGGCGGCAGTTCAAAGGATGCTGCGGTCTCGCTCGGCATGGGCGGAATCGACCTGGCCTTTTAGTTTGTTGCTCGCGTGGAAGGTGACAACGCGCCGTGCCTTGATCGGGATTTCTTCTCCGGTCTTGGGGTTGCGGCCGGGGCGTTGTGACTTTTCGCGCAAATTAAAAATACCAAAACCCGAAAGCTTCACATCTTCGCCGCGCTCCAGGGCCTCGCGCACTTCTTCAAAGAAGTAGTCGACCATGTCTTTAGCTTCGCGCTTGTTCAAGCCCAATCGCTCAAACAACACGTCTGCTAACTCCGCTTTTGTGACCGATTCAGGCATCGTGCCGCTGCTAAAAAATAGTTACGCGCGTAGTGTCGCGCCGTGTTGTTCTTGCGCTTTTGAAAGCATTTGTTGGCAAGCTCCCTCGATCTCTGTATCTGCCAACGTACGTTCAGTATCTTGCATAAGTACCCGAATTGCAACGCTTTTTTTACCTTCAGGAAGTGCTGCGCCGCGGTAAACATCAAATACGTCAACACTGCGCACAAAGGCTGGCGCGCCTGCCATGAGACTGTCGACCAGCTCGTCCGAATTTACTGAATTGGCGACGACTAGCGCGATGTCGCGGCGGACGAGCGGTTGTTTGGACACGGCCCCGTGCACCGTTAGGGAGCGTTGTTGTAGCGGCGCGACTTCGACCTCAAACACGATGGGAGCGGAGGTCAGCTCGAATCGCGATAGATGTTTGGGGTGCAGTTCGCCGATCCAGCCGATGGTGACCTGGTTCAATTCGATCTTTGCGGAGCGGCCGGGATGCAACAACGGATGCTCGGCGGCGACGAAATGCGCGCCGTCGGGAAGCATTGCCGCTAGATCCCCTTTGACGTCGTAAAAATCAGCAGTTCGTTTTTGGCTCGCCCATTGTTCCGCGACCGCGCCGCCAAAGGCCATGCCAGCGAGCTTGAGAGGTTGCGTGATGCCCGCGACCGCTAGCGGCCCATCGGTCACGCTGGCATCACGTTTGAAGACCTTGCCCAACTCAAAGACGCGAACGCGGTCGGCTTTGTGGCTGACGTTGTATTGAACGATGGCGAGCAAGCCCGGAATCAGCGATGAGCGCATCACGGCCATCTGGCTGGCGATGGGGTTCAGCAGGTTGATCGGATCGGTATTGCCGAGCAGCTCGTGCTCCCACGCTTTGTCGACAAAGCTGTAGTTAATCGTTTCGAAGTAGTCGCAGGCAGCGACGGCGGCGCGTAGCTCGTGCAGGGAGCGCGTGCCTTCTGGCTGGGCGTGCATCGCGGCGCGCGCGATGGGTGGCAACGCGGGGATGTTGTCGAAGCCGTAAATGCGGGCGATTTCCTCGATGAGGTCTTCTTCGATTTCGATGTCGAAGCGGTAGCTGGGGGGCGTGACGATGAAGGCGTCACCGCCATCAGCGGTCGTGATTCCCGTGCGCGTGTGGGTGAGGCCAAGGCGCGTGAAGATGCTGGCCATTTCATCGGCGGCGACTGCGACGCCGATGACTTTTTGCGCGCGCGCGATGCGCATCGTTACGGGCTTGCGCTGCGGTACGTTGATGATCTGGTCGTCAATCGGGCCTGCTTGGCCGCCGCAGATTTCGAGGATCAGCGCGCTGATGCGGTCGAGATGCGCGGGGATCGTTTCCCAATCGACGCCACGCTCGAAACGATGTCCTGCATCGGTGGAGAAATTGAAGCGACGGGCGCGGCCCTGAATGGCAAGCGGATGCCAGAACGCGGCTTCGACGTAGACGTTTTGTGTTTCCAGCGAAACGGCGGTGCTGTCGCCGCCCATGATGCCTGCAAGCGATTCGACGGCACCCGTTTTGGTTTCCGCGATGACGCCGACACTTTCGTCGAGTACGACGGTGTTGCCGTTGAGGAGCTTGAGCGTTTCGCCCTTCTTGGCCCAGCGGACTTCGAGGCCACCGTGCACTCTATCCAGGTCGAAAACGTGGGTGGGACGACCCGCTTCGAGCATCACGTAGTTCGAAATGTCCACCAATGCCGTGATCGAGCGTTGGCCGGATTTCTCAAGGCGTTCGCGC
>JBBRVM010000124.1:0-8936 GCA_038246865.1 Burkholderiales bacterium | reverse complement strand
TGGCTTCGGTACGAATCGATCAATTCACGAGCCTCGTCAGTGAGATGCAGTTCGGTCTGTCGCATAGCCAGTTCCTCTCCATGGGTGGGTATGCGACAACATAGTAAATGTTCCGTTATTTATGTGTTGCATTACTAGTGCGCATACAGCTCATTGCGCTGGAGAACCTGGTCATCGCCTTGCTGGCTGCTGCCACCGACCACCAGCACACTTTCGCCATCGACATGGCGGACTTCATCTCCCTGCGGCCAGGATACACACCGCACCCGCTCACCTTGGGTGCCGCTGAAGCGATGCGCAGCCTGCTCGAACGTGCCGATCAGTTCAGCACACCTGATCTGCGGTTTGGCGAATCGATCATGGCGATCAAGGACGGCTGACGTACCCGCGGCGCGAACGCACGCACCGCGCGCCGATCGGTCGCGCCGGATGCCCCGCGTTGCCCGACTCGGTGCGCTAGCGAACAGACAAGGGACAGACACGGCGCTAAGGTCGAAGATAATTTGCCTCTGGGGCTATACATGCCGAAACCAAGCTCTGCCACCTACGACTACATCATCAGGGAACTGGTGCCCACCGAACATGAGCCGGACGAGGCCCCGATCACCGTCGTCTGCCAACAGCTTGGCGTGCCGACCGGGGCGAGTTCCGACGGCACCATCACCATGCGTCTGAAGGCGGGCACCACCCCCGAAGAAGCGCGCGCCATCGCCAGCACATTGCAGGCCAAGATCAAGGGACTGTGCCATGTGGAGGCGCCGGGCAACGAAGCGGCATGAACACAACAGACGCATTGCGGAAGCCGGTAGAAGCCGAAGTTGCAGCACCTGCGGGCACAGGGGAGCCCAATAAGGCTACCGCAGCGCTCGCTCCTGGCAAGCTGGGTGTCGGTTTGCTGGTGGCGCTTGTCGTCGGTTCGATCATCGGCAGTGGAATCTTCGGTCTGCCGCAGAACATGGCTGCGAGCGCTGGAGCCGGTGCTATTGTGAGCGGCTGGACCGTCATCAGGTGGCACTGAAAGCGAACCTTTGTTCCGAAAGGCGACTTATCAATAAATGCGATGCGAGCCGCTTTGCAGCGATGATTGCAGGATAAATTTACCTGTGAGTTTGGACGGATTCTCTGAATCCTTCTTCGGTGAATTCAGCGAGTTGGGGTTGCTTTGGCGGCACCACTCCTGCCCTATACTGCGTCTGATCACATAGGAGCGGAGGACTTGAGCGTCATGTTTACGATTCTTGTAGCCAATCCAAAAGGCGGCGCAGGTAAAACGACAATCGCAACGACCCTTGCTGCCTATCTGGCTGGCAAGCGGCAACGAGTGGTCTTGCTTGATCGTGATCGACAGCGCTCTGCGGCGCGCTGGCTGACGCGGCGTCCGCGTGGTTTCCCTGAGGTTCGGGGCGCGTTGCCTGATACCGATAGCAAAATCATTCGCGACTATGCGCCGCAATGGATGGTGGTGGACGCGCCTGCGGGCATTCATGGCGCGGAACTGGCGGAGTTGGTCAAAGCGGCCGACGCGGTGTTGGTGCCGGTGTCCACGTCGACATTTGATTTTGAAGCGACCGCTGACTTTTTAGCGGAGCTGGCTTCGTTGAAGCCCGTGAAAGATGGTAAGCGTGCTGTCGCCATTGTCGGCTCCAAGGTCGATGGCCGCACCGTTGCCGCGTCCGATCTCGACGAGTTTCTGGCACCGCTGTCCCTGGATGTGATTTCTCATGTTCGCGATTCGCAGTTGTATGTGCATGCGGCGCGTGATGGTCTGTCGATATTTGATCTGCCGCGTTCGCGCGCTGAGGAGGCCTGGTCCGACTGGCCACCGATCTTTCATTGGTTGCAACAGCATGTCGCTGCCAAAGCCAAGCACGCACATCCGTAGCGCCACCAGCCCCACCGGCACAATCAGGACACTACACTCTTCATATGTTCACGATACTTGTTGCAAATCCCAAGGGCGGGGCCGGTAAATCCACGCTCAGCACCCAACTCGCCGGCATGCTGGCGTCGACCAAGCAGCGGGTGGTCATCATGGATCTCGACAAGCAGCAGTCGGCCACCAACTGGCTGGCGCGGCGTCCTTCTATGTTGCCAAAGATCATGACGTGGAACGAAGACACGGACATGGAAGCGCTACGTGCTTTTGCTCCGCAGTGGATGGTGGTTGATACCCATGCCCGGTTGCGTCGTGCTGATCGTACCTATTTGCTGTCGCGCGCGAATTGCGTTTTAGTGCCGGTTAACCCGTCGGTCTTTGACATTGAGGCGACCGCCAAATTTTTGATCAAGCTGCATGCTGATCCGAATGTGCAGTCGGGTAAAGTGGCCATTGGACTCGTGGGCAGTCGCACCGATAGCCGCACACGGATGGCGCAGGAGTTGAATAATTTTTTCAAGCGCAGCGGGTTACCCGTAGTGATGTTTGTCCCGGACAGCGTTGTCTACCCGCAGTGCGCTCGCGATGGCGTGTCGATCTACGATTTGCCCGCATCCCGAACCGAGCAGCAGATTGAAGCTTGGGTGCCGCTGGTGAACTGGATTAAAGGTAACTTGAACCGGGCGCGCGAGGCGGGCGTCGCGGAGACGCCGGTCGAAGTTGCCGTGCAGCCTGGGGTTGTGCAGATTGCGTAACCGCCCGCTGTGTCATTCTCGCTGCAAGCGGGAAGCCAGAACCCTCAAAAGTCCCTTAGCGGGGCTATGACAAACCTCTGAATGCCACAGTTGAGGGTCCCCGACCTTCGCCGGGAATAACGCCCGGAACGTTACTTCACCAACCCCATTTGCTTCGCCAGAGGCATCGTCTCCACGGTGCGTTGCTTCATGAATTCCGGCATTTTTTCATACGTAATGTCGATGGGCTCAAAACCGCCATCGAGCATCTGCTTTCGGAACTCCGGATCATTGTTGATTTTCAGGAAAAGATCTGAAATCTGCTTGCGCGTCGCCTCGGGCGTCGACTTTGGCACTGCGACGCCGCGATAGGCGCCGTCGACCCAGTCAAATCCCAACTCCTTGAATGTCGGAACGTTAGGAAATTGCGGTAGCCGGTTCGGCGTTGCTACCGCCAACATGCGGATTTTTTCCCGGTTGGCGACGGCGAACGTTGGGTAGCTCATCGCCGCATCAACGTGTTTGCCGAGCAGGGCCGTCGTCAAATCGCCCGTCCCCTTGAACGGGATGTAGGTCATCTTCACCTTGGCCTGCAAGCCCAACCGCTGATACGCCATGTGATTGGCTGAGTTGGTACCGCTGCCAGCAATCGTGAGTTTTTCGGGATTAGCCTTCGCCGCCGCCACCAGATCAGCGAATGTTTTATACGGCGAGTCGGCCGAAACCACCAGCGCATCTGCTGTGTACTGGAAGAAAAACACGTTGACGATGTCGTCGGTCTTGTACGGTACTTGCCCTTCAAGCGGTTGCAGGATCAGGTGCGGCAGATTGCTACCCATGATGGTGTAGCCGTCGTTTGCCATACTGTTCAACTGCCCCCACGCCAGCGCGCCACCCGCACCGGCCTTGTTCTGCACGATGAAGTCCTTGCCGTTGAGCCTGGATAACACTTTGCCCTGCAAGCGTGCCGTGATGTCACTTTCACCACCCGGTACGAACGGGATGACGTAGTTGACAGCGCGCTCTGGGTATTGCGCGAAACTCGCGGTGCTGGCTGCGGCAGCGATGGCCGCGAGTGCCGATACGATAACTTTTTGCATAACAATTCCTCCTTATTCCGTTTTGAGTCTATGCGCCGTTCTACAAAACCTCGGCTGCATAGTCCGCCAGTCGAGACCGCTCGCCGCGTTGCAGTGTGACGTGTCCTCCGTGTGCCCAACCTTTTAACCGATCCACCACATAGGTGAGACCGGATGAACCCTCAGACAGGTACGGCGTGTCGATCTGCGCGATGTTGCCGAGACAGACGACTTTGGTACCCGGACCCGCACGCGTGATGAGCGTTTTCATCTGCTTCGGCGTCAGGTTCTGCGCCTCGTCGATGATGAGCAGTTTGTTCAGGAACGTGCGACCACGCATGAAGTTCAGGCTCTTCACTTTGACGCGGGAACGGATCAGGTCATTTCCGGCCGCGCGACCCCATTCGCCCGCTTCTTTGTCTGCACCCATGAGCACCTCAAGGTTGTCCTCCAGCGCGCCCATCCACGGGGTCATTTTTTCTTCTTCGGTGCCCGGTAAAAAGCCAATGTCTTCGCCGACCGGCACCGTGACGCGGGTCATGATGATCTCGTTGTAAATCTTCTGATCAAGCGTCAATTGCAGGCCCGCCGCCAGCGTCAACAGCGTCTTGCCAGTGCCCGCCTGACCGATCAGCGTGACGAAATCAATGTCGGGATTCATCAGCAGATTGAGCGCAAAATTTTGCTCGCGATTGCGTGCGGTGATGCCCCAGACGGAGTTTTTGTGATGACCAAAATCGCGCAGCGTTTGTAGCGTGGCGATCTTGCCTTCAATCGCAATGACGCGAGCATAAAACGGCGAGTCCACCTCGGTGTAGACGAACTCATTGACGAGCATCTTCGCCACAGCCGGGCCGCTGATTTTGTAGAAGGTCGAGCCACCCTGCTGCCAGCTCTCGACGCCCTTGCTGTGTTTCTCCCAGAAGTCTTTCGGCAGTTCGGACATGCCGGTGTAGAGGAGGTCGGAATCCTCCAGCACTTTGTCGTTGTAATAGTCCTGCGCGTCGACGTTCAACGCACGCGCCTTGATGCGCATGTTGATGTCTTTGGAAACGAGCGCGACGTGACGCTTAGGTTCCTTTTTGCGCAGATGCAGGCAGACGGCGATGATTTCGTTGTCGGCTTTTCCGGCAGCGAAGGACGACGGCAGTTGCACCGACAGCGGCTCGGTTTGTAGAAACAGGCGTCCCGTCGCTGCGCCGCCTGAGGCGGTGGTCAGCGGAATGCCATCAGCAATCTGTTCGTCGAATCCCTTGACCAGTTCGTCCAGAAATCGTGAAGCCTGACGCGCGTTGCGGTTGACTTCAAGCGTGCCTTTTTTGTTGTTATCCAGTTCTTCCAGCGTGCAGATCGGCAGAAAGATGTCGTGCTCTTCAAATCGGTACAGTGACGTCGGATCGTGCATCATGACGTTGGTATCGAGCACGAACAATTTAGTGGGCGCTGATCTGGTTTTTGCTGAGCGCGAATTAATGGACACGACACGCGACTTGGATTGCGTCATGAATTTCCTTATGAACGAGGAGGAGCGGAGGCGGAAAGGGCGGGAACCGGCAAACGCGGAGAAAGCACGGTCACGAAGGCGCTCGCGCGTTTGGGAGCGTTGGGGGCGGAAGCGGCCAAGGTGTGATGCGGCTGCGGAGAAGAGAAATTACCAATTGCATTCGGCTAGTGCCTAACCGTTAATGTAGCGATGTTTGCTTGCGGGACAAGGCGGGTTAGTCACTGAGCGGTTCAGATGCCGAAAATCGTTGGGGTTTTCGCTACAGGCAGGCCAACAGCTTTATTGTGGAACGACTGCTTCTCGGGGCCTATTTGACGATTAGCCACTATGTCGACTTGGGA
Organism: Burkholderiales bacterium; assembly: GCA_038246865.1. Taxonomy (GTDB): domain Bacteria; phylum Pseudomonadota; class Gammaproteobacteria; order Burkholderiales; family Casimicrobiaceae; genus Casimicrobium. The sequence continues at coordinate 3,402 of JBBRVM010000124.1, read as the reverse complement.
TAAATTTTAGTATAGCCCGCGTAAAGTGGTCGTTACAGAGCGATAAGTCGAAAAGCTATTTGCTTTTTCGACGTCCCCTATGCCGAATTTTGCTTGCGGTTCCAATGCTAACGGCATAAATTCCGGCAATCATGAAAGTATCCACATTGTTCTTCGCGGCGACGCTGGCAGCTTTGATCGCATTCGCGCCTACTATTCATGCACAAACTTTGCCGAGCGGATTTTCCGACGCATTGGTGACCCCTGTGGGCGCACCGACGGCCATGGCGTTCACGCCGGACGGTCGCATGCTCATTACTGGGCAGAACGGCGCGCTGCGGGTTTTTAAAAACAACGCGCTTTTGCTGACTCCGGCGCTCAGTTTCGACCCGGGCACCAGCACCGCCAACCCGAAAATCTGCACGGGTGGCGAACAGGGCCTGCTCGGGGTTGCTGTCGATCCCGCATTTGCCACCAACAAATTCATTTACCTGTTCTACACGGCGCGCAACGGCTCCAACTGTAGCTCGCCGAATTACACCGCAGCGAATCCAGCCGACGGCACGCCGGACGGCACCTACTCGGCGTTTAACCGCAAGGCCAATCGAGTGTCCCGCTTCGTGCTCGGTACCGTTGCCAGTACCGACGTGGTCGATCCCGCAAGCGAAGTCGTGCTGGTGGATCGCATGCCCGCGCGCGGTACCAATCACAACGCAGGCGATGTGCATTTCGGTAAGGATGAACTCCTCTACATCAGCATCGGCGACGGCGGCACCGACTACAGCGGCACCAGTCCCGGGTCTGCGGGCGGCAACGACGCCGCGCGCGACAAACACGTCCTGACCGGGAAGATTCTGCGGGTCACGCGGGACGGCGGCATTCCGCCGACCAATCCGTTCGTCGCGGGCGGCACTCGCCGCTGCAACGTGACCGGCGCAACGATCGTCGGCCAGCATTGCGAGGAGACTTTTGCCTGGGGCCTACGCAATCCATTTCGCTTCGCGATGGACATGAATGCAGCGGGCACGCGCTTCTACATTAATGACGTCGGTCAGGGCGCATACGAAGAGGTCGACGAAGGTCAGGCGGGCGCGGACTATGGCTGGAACTGTCGCGAAGGGCGGCACAGCAACTCAAGCTCCGGTCCTTGCATCTCACCGGGAACGCTCGGTTTGGTCGACCCGGTTTACGAATATCCGCGCGGCACGATTCCCGGTACGACGGTCTCCGGATGCGCCTCGATCACCGGCGGCGCTTTTGTGCCAACGGGCGTGTGGCCCGCAGCGTACGACGGCACCTTTCTGCTGGCTGACTATGTGTGCGGTGCGCTGCTGCGAATCCCGACCACCGGCACGCCGACCGCCGCGCTGCCCAGTGCGTTCGCATTCGTGACAGGACTGGGCAACAGCAGCGCCACCTCATTGCTGTTCGGTCCCGACGGGGCAGGCCAGGCGCTCTACTACACGACCTATGCTGGAGGCGGCCAGATTCGCAAAATCAGCTATTCAGCGACTGGCAATTCAGCGCCAGCTGTGAGTGCGTTTACGGTTAATCCAGCTGCTGGCGTGTTGCCGCTTAACGCAGTCTTTTCGGCAACGGCCAGTGACCCCAACGGCGACGCTTTGACCTATTTCTGGGACTTCGGCGATGGCACCAGCGCCACTTCGACTGCGACCACGATTAACAAGTCCTACACCGTGGCTGGAATATTCACGGCTTCGGTCAGAGCGCGCGATAGCAATTTCGCGTTTTCTGCGCCGGTGACGACCATCGTGCGCGCGGGCAATGCGCCACCCACCGCCACAATCACTGCGCCCACGACAGCCTATCTCTTCAACGTCGGCGATGTCATCACGCTCGCGGCTATCGCCAGCGATTCCGAGGACGGCGCATTGCCCGACAGCGCGCTGTCATGGCGCGTGTTGCTGCATCACGACGTGCACACGCATCCGCTGTTGGCAGCGACCACCGGCAACAACATTACTTTTATCGCTCCAGCCCCGGAAGACCTCGCCGCCGCGATCACGAGCTATCTGGAGATCATCCTGACCGTCACCGATAGCGGTGGTGCCAGCACCGTGATTTCGCAGAGCGTCATGCCACGCAAGATTTCGCTTACTTTTGCCGCGCAGCCACAGCCCGCCGCGAGCGGAGCGCGCATTCGCGTGAACGGCGGTAACCCGCTAGTCGCGGGTACAACGGTCACAACGTGGGCGGGCTGGCCGCTGCTGGTGGCTGTAAGCGATCAGAACCGTGGCACCGGCGGCTTGCGTTTTTCAAGCTGGTCCGATGCTGGAGCGCGATCACACAACTACATCGTGCCTAATATCAATGCGACGCTAACCGCTAACTTCACAGCGGGCAGCTTTGTGCCAAGTCTCGACATCGACAACGATGGCAATTTTGATGCCGCGACCGACGGCGTGCTGTTGCTGCGCTACTTATTGGGGGTGCGGGATAACGCGTTGACGGCTGGCGCAATCGGCATGAATGCCGAGCGCAACGCCACGACTATTGCAAGCTACATCGCTGCGCTCGGTAGTGCGCTGGACGTTGACGGCGACTTAAGTGTCAAAGCTGCAACCGACGGGCTTCTGGTGATGCGGTATCTGCTGAACCTGCGCGGTGCCGCGCTGATTAGCGGTGCCAACGCAACCGCAGCCAGTGCGGCGACGATTGAAGGAAATTTGCAGACGTTGCTGCCTTAGCCGTTGCCGCTACTTACGGCAGCGGCACACAAAAACTCACGCCTTCGCCATCCCATCCCAGCGCAACAAAGGAATCGTAAACGCTGAGGCTCACGGTGAAGCGATGGTTCGGATCGTCGGGGAATAGCCCGTTGCCACGGAACACACGATACACCGGTGTCAGGCCGCTCGCGCATGAACCGCCTACCCCCGGCACCACCGGTAAAAACGCCCAGGAATCGATACCCTCATCGACCGGAAGTCGGGGCGCTGAAACGTTGGCAGGATTGAGGGCAATCAGTGCTGTTTTTTCGTTGTCGAGCAGCGTATAAAAATGACTGCCGCGTGAGCGGTTTAGCGCGATCTGATCAAAGTAGAAGCGAGTGATCGCTTTGGTGCCTGCGACCTGAGTGGCATAAACCGGAAAACTCAAACCGGTTCGCTGAAAGTTCGCAATCCCGTCAAGCAACACCTTATCCGCGTCGCGTGATGTGATGAAAAAATAATTGAGCGGCACATAGCGATATTCCACCATTGTCTTGGTGCTGTTGGCGAGGACACCTTCGCCGTTCAACGCAACCGTGAGTAACGTCGTGCTGGCGTTGTGACCGATGTTCAGGACGCCATTAAAAGCGCCAGCAGCCTCCGGCGCAAAGCGAAAAATGATGGTGCAACTTGTGCCCACCGCAACTGGCACCCCGACGGCACAGGTTCCGCCAATGAGTTGAAACGCTGC
>JBBRVM010000123.1:0-8950 GCA_038246865.1 Burkholderiales bacterium | reverse complement strand
CGTGGTCGGCCTTGTGTATGGCGACCCGGCCGAGATCAGCAACTATCTGATCCCGCATCCGGTCATCCGCAAGATCACGTTCACCGGCTCCACGCCCGTGGGCAAGATGCTCGCGTCGCTCGCGGGTAAGCACATGAAGCGCCTTACGATGGAATTGGGTGGTCACGCGCCGGTGATCGTCGCTGGTGACGCCAACATCGCACACGCGGTAAAAATCATCGCCGGCGCGAAATTCCGCAACGCTGGTCAGGTCTGCATTTCGCCAACGCGCTTCCTCGTTGAAGAGTCCGCACGCGAAGAATTCGTCGCGGGATTCGTCAAGTACACGCAGGGTCTCAAGGTCGGTTCCGGTCTTGAAGCGGGCATCCAGATGGGCCCGCTCGCCAACCCGCGCCGCGTCACCGCGATGCAGGAAATCACCGAAGACGCCATCAAGCGCGGCGCAACCATCGCCACCGGCGGCGAGCGCATCGGCACCACCGGCAACTTCTTCCAGCCGACGGTGATTCTGGATGCGCCGCTCGACAGCGCAGTGTTCAACAACGAGCCGTTCGGCCCAATGGCTGCGGTGCGCAGCTTCAAGACGCTGGATGAGGCAATTGCCGAAGCCAACCGTTTGCCGTTTGGTTTGTCAGCGTACGCCTTCACCAGCAGCATCAAAAACGCCCACATGCTCTCAAGCCAGGTGCAAACCGGCATGCTCTGGATCAACCAGCAAGCCGCCCCGTGGGCCGAGCTGCCGTTCGGCGGCATCAAGGACTCAGGCTACGGCAGCGAGGGTGGCCCGGAAGCGCTTGAGGCCTATCTGAATACCAAGACGGTGGCGATGACTAGCGTTTAAAAACGCGTAAAGGTAGGGCGGAACTCGAAAAGGTTCCGCCAAACGCGTTGGCACACCGGTGTCATCCGTCGGAACCGCAATCGTTCCGACCTACACCGACGCGTCCCGAAACGCGCGCAGCACCGTGTTGATACGCGTTTGATAGCCGGGCCCCTGAGCCTTGAACCATTCCAACACGTCGTTATCTACGCGTAGCGAGATAGCCGCTTTAGGCGCAAGCGGCTGCAAACCACGGCGCTTCACGGGTCGTCTGGACTCGGGCTCAAGGCCATCGGCGAATGGCAGCACTGGCTTGCCGCGCAGGGCGTTGCCAGTGCCGCGCCAGATTCATTTGCGCCGCCGGATCACGTCACCTCCAAGTCCCCCATCAGCAAAGCCGAGTACGAGCGAATCCACGCGTTGCGCGCCTCCGAAATCGCGCCGATGCTGGCGGCCTTGAAAGCGCTGCCGTGGGTCGATGGCGCTCGCATCGTGCTCGCCGGAACTAGCGAAGGCAGCGTGCCAGTGGCGCGCTATCGCGGCACCGAGTTCGCTGCGCGCATGGTGTTCGCGTGGAGCTGCGAATCAAACTATTTCGTCGTTGAACCGCGAAACGCGTTCGAGGGTGACAAACCAGTGCTCAATGTCATCAGCGCGACTGATCCGTTTTTCTCGCCGTCGAACACGTGGCTTGGTAACACCTCCGCCAAAGGACATTGCGCAGACGCGCTGAAGGACATCAAACGCGCGAGCATCGCCCTCATTCCCGGTGCGCCACACACGCTGCTTAACCTGCCAGCGGTGCGCGACATCACGTCCGGCTTTTTGAAGTCGGCGCTATCGCCTTAGCCCCCAATACCGGTCACTTAACGGTAGGCGCGACCCCGGTCGCGCTTGTCCACGGGGGAGCGCGTCGGGGGTCGCGCCTACAAAGTCGACAAATTGGCGTTTAAGTGACCGGCATTGCCTTGGCCTCCATACTGTTCACTTAACGCCGTTCGCGCTGAGCCCGTCGAAGCGCTGGTGGAGTACCACGAGGCCTTCGACGAGCTCAGTCCGAACGGGAAGATTGGACGGACACGCTGAACTAAACCGTACTGGCCTTAGCTCAATGAAAAATTCACGCCGAAAACGACACGGGGAGCGGCTCTCGCCGAGAACCTTGATGGGACACAAGCTTTCTTGCGCGTTTTCTGGATATTGAAGGCAACCGCGTTGGGTTGCATTAGATCAATCGGCGCGCTGCGTCATGATCTTCAGCTTTTCGCTGAAACGACCGCCACATTGGGGCTAATGCCGGATTTTGGCTAAAGTTGACTATGATTGTTTTTCGCTTTTAGCCCCGATATAGTCAGGCTTTCACGAAAAAGCTGCTTCGCAAATTGCCTAGTCGAACACCGGCGATTCAACGCCCAGCACCGAGTGCAGTTTGGTGCTCGTCGTCGTGTATTGCAGCGTGACCTTTTTGTCCGGAAAGATGTATTTCGCGGCGCCGAAGGCGGCGAGCGCAGCTTCGTGGAAGCCGGAAAGGATAAGTTTTTTCTTGCCGGGATACGTGTTGATGTCACCTACGGCGAAGATACCGGGAATGCTGGTTTCGAACTTCTCGGTATCGACCTTCACCTGACGACGCTCGATCTCCAGACCCCACTCGGCAATCGGTCCCAGACGTGGCGACAAGCCAAAGAACGCGAGCAAATTGTCAAGCGGCAGACGACGCGTGACGGCGTCCAGACTCGTGACTTTCACTTCTTTCAACACGCCTTCTTCCGCTTCAAATCCTGTGACTTGACCGATGATGTGCATCATCTCGTTTGCTTCACACAGCGCCTTCATCTTGGCGACGCTGGCAGGCGCGGCGCGAAACTCGTCGCGACGGTGAATCAAAGTGACCGATTCGGCCACCGGTTGCAGCGCCAGAGCCCAGTCGAGCGCGGAATCGCCGCCGCCGAGGACCACCACATTTTTGCCAGCGTATTTCTGCGGTTCGCGAACGCGATACGCGAGCTGACCGTTGTCTTCGAACTGGGTGATGCCTTCAACCTTGGGCTTTCGCGGCTGGAACGAACCGACGCCACCCGCGATGAACACCGTTTTGGTGATGAAGCGTGTACCAATGGAGGTTTCAATATCAAAGCGACCATCTTCGCGTTTCGCCAGATGCGCCACTTCCTGAGCCAGATGAAACGTTGGCTTGAACGGCTCGCACTGCTTGAGCAGCGCAGTCGTCAGTTCCTGCCCAGTGCACACCGGAATCGCGGGAATGTCGTAAATCGGTTTGTCCGGATACAGCTCAATCGGCTGCCCGCCCGCCTGAACTAGCGAATCGATCACATGCGCCTTGATTTCCAGCAGGCCCAGTTCAAACACCTGAAACAGGCCAACCGGGCCCGCACCAATGATGACGGCGTCGGCTTCGATAGGGCCGCCAGCGCTGGCGACGGCTTCAGGAATAGCAGGATTTACGATCATGTCCACAACAGATTTTTACAAGTTTTTGAATTCTCTCAATTTTATGTTGCGATGCACACGCTGAGCCTTCTCTGTTGGCTTTTTCTTATTCCAAATCAAGCTAATAGGACGGGGATCGGCCCACCGCCGCGCTTAGCGAATCTTGATCATGAGCCGGGGCCGCCAGACGGCGAACAGGACATTCACCACACAGAGCGCAATGAGCAGCCACAGCATGTTGCGCTCGGAACGAAGCATCGCGTCAAGCAGGCTCGGATCGGTCGCGGCGGCCACGAGCTCGGCGTGTTTGCTGTCCGAGCCGACGAGCAGGACGGTGGCGACGAACACGCTCACGCCCACCGAGTCGCAACCAACGCCGACCGCTCATTCGTGCTTGAGCGCCAGGTTCATTGTTCGGAAAGGTTTCACGGCGTTCAACGGTGAAAAACCAGGCCGAGCAGCCGGGCAGAAACAATTTCGTCCCATCAATCCGCATCCACCAATTTCTCAATTGCCTTCGCGTCCACCGGCGTACCGCCGAGGGATGCGCAGTCCATGCCCTGTTTCGCCAGGGCCGCGCAAATGGCGTTCAGTCGTGCGTCCTGCGCCGCGCTGTGGTCGAGCAATTTGTGAATGGCCTGCACCAGCGGGTCGTCGAGATCGGCGGAAATACCATACGCCGAGAAGCCGATCTTTTGTGCCGTTGCCTCACGGCCTTCTTTGGTTTCTTTGGTGATGATTCGCGCCGGAATGCCCACCGCCGTCGCACCCGCTGGCACTGCCTTGAGCACCACGGAATTGGAACCAACACTTGCGCCTTCACCCACCGAGAAACTGCCGAGTACTTTCGCGCCTGCACTCACGATCACGCCTTTCTCCAGCGTCGGATGCCTTTTTGCGCCGCGCTCGAGCGAAGTACCGCCGAGCGTCACGCCCTGATAAATCGTACAGTCGTCATGCACTTCAGCGGTCTCACCAATGACGATACCCATGCCGTGATCAATGAACACGCGACGCCCGATGAACGCGCCCGGATGAATCTCGATACCGGTGAGAAAACGCGAGCAGTGTGATACCCACCGACCCGTGCGCTTGAAACCGCCACGCCACAACGCGTTAGCAATCCGGTGAAATCGAATGGCGTGAAATCCAGGGTAAGACAACCAGATATCCAGTGCGCCACGCGCAGCAGGATCTTTGCTGCGAATGGCTTGAATGTCTTCAGATATTCGGTCGAACATGAGTGATGAGCGCGAACCTGAGGGTCAGCGCTGCGTGTGTGAGAATTTCGGCATGCAATCTTATGACAGTTCTCCGATGCACTCCAAGGCAACGATCAAACGCGCGATGCCCCTGAAACCCTTGTGGAAATGGGGGATCGCACTCATTGCTGCAATATCAGGCAACGCATTGGCGCAGGAGGTGACGCTGAAGATTTCGCATTTCTTCCCGCCGACCTCGAACGCACATGCCAACATTCTGGTGCCGTGGACGCAACGCGTCGAGGCTGCGAGCAAAGGTCGTATCAAGTTTCAAATTTATCCTTCGATGCAATTGGGTGGTGCGCCGAATCAGCTATTCGATCAGGCGAAAGACGGTGTCGCGGACGTCGTGTGGACATTGCCCGGATACACACCGGGAAGGTTTCCGAAGAGTGAAGTATTTGAGCTGCCTTTGATGGTGGAGAGCGGTGAGCAGGCGAGTCGCGCCGCCTGGGAGTATTCGCAGAAGCATCTGCTCGACGAGTTCAAGGGCGTGAAGTTGCTGTCGGTGCACACGCACGACGCGGGGCTTCTGCACATGGTCAAAAAGCCGGTGCGCACGCTCGAAGATCTGCGTGGCGAAAAGTTACGCGCACCGAATCGTGTTGCCAACAAGATGCTTGCTGCACTCGGCGCGTCACCGGTATCGTTACCGTTCACCGCGTTGCAGGAAGGCTTGTCGAAAGGCATTCTGGATGGGCTCTTCATCACCTGGGAAGCACTGCCTTCGACCAAAATCAACGAGGTCGTGAAGTTTCACACGGAAATGCCCGAAGGCTCGCCCGCGCTCTACACCAGTGTGATCGTGATTGCGATGAATGAGGCGAAATACAAAGGGCTTCCCGCTGAACTGCGGGCGATTCTCGACAAGAATTCGGGCATGGAATTGGCTGCGCTCATCGGCCGCACATGGGACCAATCGGCGATTGCCGCACGTCAAGCTGAAATGGGCAGTGGCGACAAACTCCTCACGCTCGACCCGAAAGAGTATGCGCGCTGGCAGGAAGCAGGACAGCGCGTGACGCGCGACTGGGTCGCTGAAATGAAGGCGAAGAATATTGATGCGGTCACACTGCTGGATGATGCGCAACGACTACTCGCAAAGCATGCCGTGAAAGCAAAAGGACAGGCGCTTTCACGGTAGTGCGCCCCGCTTCACACTGCGCTTAGCACTACGCTGAGCGGAAAAACTACACGCAGCTACAGCGCCGACACGGTTCCGTTTCTGGCGTTCTTTGCCGCGTCAAGACCGCGAATACGGATAACCACATTGACAAGGGTTTAAGACTGTGAAACGCTGCAACTGGGCGGTCGTACGACGACTGATCCGCGCAACTTCCGCACATGACGGTCGTGCGAAGTTCCCAAACACAAGGAGACACAATGAAGTTACGTATGCAGCTTGGGCGCATTGGTTTTGCGCTGTCCTTTTCCATGGCTTTGCTGTCTGGGCCAACGCTCGCGCAGGCCCCAATCACTTTGCATGGCGCGGTTCAGTTCGCTGACGATCACGCGTTTAATCGGTCGCTACTCAAATTCGAGGAGCTGGTCAAAAAATACTACGGCAAGCCGATCAATTTTGTGCTCCATCGCAACAGCGAACTGGGCCTCGAAAAGGATTACTTCGCGTACATGAATCAGGGCAAGGCGGTCGACTATGCCATTGTGTCGCCCGCACACATGTCAACGTTCTCCAAGGCCGCACCCTTCATCGATGCGCCGTTCCTGTTTCGCGATCTCGCGCACTGGAACAAGGTGCTCGATCAGGATGTATTGAAGCCGATTGCGGATGAAGTTGCGCAAAAAGGCGAGGTGATGCTCATTGGCTACGCTGGTGGTGGTACGCGAAATATCTTCGCAACGAAACCGTTCACCACCATGGCCGAGATGAAGGGCCTGAAAGTCCGCGTGCAGGGCGCGCCGATCTGGAGCCGCACGTTTACAGCGGCAGGCATGGCTCCCACGGTCATCGCCTACAACGAGGTGTACAACGCCATTCAGAACGGTGTGATTCAGGCCGGTGAAAATGAAGCGGCGGGTGTGGAGGCGATGAAGTTCTTCGAGGTCGGCAAGAACCTGAACGTCACGCAACACGCCATCACCATTCGCCCGATCTGTTTCTCGGCCAAGACCTTCAAGACGTTGCCCGCCGACTTGCAGGCGGCGATTCTGAAGGCTGGCAAAGAAGCGGGCGTCTATGGTCGTCAAATTGAATCCTCCGAAGATCAAGCCAAACTTGATTCGCTCGCCAAGGCCAACAAGCTCACGCTTGTGCCGTTCAAGGATCGCGCCGCTATGCAAAAAGCGGTCGATCCAGTGATGGCGGCTTACGCGAAAGAAATCGGCGCTGAGGCCATTTTCGCGCGCATCAACGCGATCAAGTAGTCCGCAGTTCTCAGGGCAGTATGGATGCCGCCTTCATGGCGGCATCACTTGCCCGTTCCGGTGATTGCCGCGCAGGCCACGCCGCTTTCACCCCACCCTCGCCCTTCCACGAAAGGTCTTTCCGTGACCCGATTTCTCGACCGTTGGTATCAACTGCTGATCTGCATCATGGGGGTCACCGTCGCCGTGCTGATCATCCCGGTTTCGCTGCAAATTTTCTCGCGTTTCACACAGTTGATTCCCACGTACATCTGGACCGAGGAGATGAGTCGATTCTTCTTTATCTGGATGGTGATGCTGGGCGCCATGGTCGGCGTGCGCGACAAGCTGCATTTTGATGTCGACGTCTGGCCCGATCTATCACCCCGTAAAAACCTGATCCTCAGCTTTTTATCGAACACTCTAGTGCTCATTTTCACGGTAGTCATAATCTGGTGGGGCATTGAATTCACTCGCTTCGGCTGGAATCAAACCTCTGAGTTGGCGGATCTTCCGATGTGGCTTATCTTCATCGCATGGCCGGTAACGGGTGTGAGCTGGCTGGTGTTTCAGATTGAGCGCTTTCGCAATGATCGGGCCGTCTGGTTGGCACTCAACGAGCAGAGCAAAGCATGAACAGCGCGGTCGTACTTTCGTCCGGCATGGCGTCGCTCGTGCTCTTTGGAACGTTTTTCGCCTTACTGGTCGCGCGGGTGCCCGTCGCGTTTGCGCTGGGCCTTGCAGCATTGCCGTTGCTCATCCTGGAGCCGCGCCTGTCGCCGATGGTGATTTTTAACGAAATGTTCAAGTCTTATAACTCGTTCATTCTGCTCGCTGTGCCGTTCTTTCTGCTCACCGCAAACCTGATGAATGTCGGCGGCATTACCGCTCGACTAATGCGACTGTCACGCGCGCTGGTCGGGCATTTTCCCGGAGGACTGGCGCAAATCAATGTGATACTTTCCGCCTTCTTCGCTGGCATCTCGGGCTCGGCGACCGCAGATGCAGCGAGTCAGGGCAAGCTCTTCATCGAAGCCCAGGTGAAGGAAGGCTACGACCTGTCGTTTTCGATCGCGATCACCGCCGTTACCGCCGTGCTTTCAGTGATCATTCCTCCGTCGATCCTGATGGTGGTTTGGGGCGGTGTCATCTCGACCTCGATTGGTGCGATGTATCTGGCGGGCGTGATACCCGGCGTGCTCATCGCGCTGGCGCAAATGGCGACCGTGCACGCCTATGCCAAACGGCGTAACTATCCGGTGTATCCGCGTTCGAATTTCATGGAGATCGTGAAGGCTTCACTCGTCTCCATCCCCGCTCTCATGACGCCACTGATCATCGTTGGCGGCATTCTGGCGGGATGGTTCACTGCGACAGAATCGGCTGCGGTGGCGGTTCTCTACGCAGCGGCTCTGTCGATTTTTTATTATCGTGAAATGGGCTTGAAACAGCTCTGGAATGCAATTATCGAGACCGGAAAGCTCTCAGGTGCAGCGCTCTTTTGCGTGGGCACAGCTTCGGTTTTTGGCTGGTTGCTGGCTTATTACCAGATTCCAAAAGCGTTGCTTGCTGGCGTGCAGGGCTGGGATCTCGGCCTCGTTGGTACCGGCTTTTTGATCGCCGCTGTGTTCCTGATTGTGGGCTGCTTTCTGGATGCAATTCCGGCCATCATCATCGTCGGCACTACACTGCAACCGCTCGCCGAAGCGTCGGGACTGCACCCCGTCTCGTTCGCCATCATCGGGATCGTGGCGCTGGCGTTTGGTCTCGTAACGCCGCCCTACGGGATGTGTTTGATGATCTCATGCGCCGTGGCGAAGGTACCGCTCAAGTTCGCGATTAAGGACACCTTGATCATGCTGGTGCCGATGCTACTGGTGCTGGCGCTGCTGATCATCTTCCCCGAGATTCCGCTGCTGTTGCCGCGTTGGATCTCGCCTGATTTGCTAAGGTGATAACAGCCTGTTTGCAGGCTGGCGCTACGCGTCCACCTGCAAATATCGCTGCGTCAACGCCACCCAGTACGCGGAGCCAACACCGATGTTGGCATCAT
>JBBRVM010000122.1:0-8988 GCA_038246865.1 Burkholderiales bacterium | reverse complement strand
TGACACCTGCTGCGCTGCTAGTTCTGCAAAGTTTCCCATTCCCTGGCAACGTGCGCCAGCTCGAAAACGTCTGTCACTGGATCACCGTCATGGCCCCCGGATCATCGGTGGATGTGGATGATTTGCCGCCTGAAGTCCGCGTTGCGGCACCGGCGGGCAGTGCTGCCGCATTAGCGGGTTACACCGAAGCGATCAGCGTCGCTCCTGTGGCCTACGCGCCACTGGTCGCAGTACCGCCACCCACTCATGCAGCGCACGCGAACATCGCGCCAGTCAGCCATGGCTGCCCCGCTCCCAGCAGTTCCACCGCCGCGCCGGGTAACGGTAACAGCGCAGCGCCCGGCGACTGGCAACAGGCTCTGTCCAACGCACTAGCTGCGGCCATCCAGCACGGCGAACGCGCCCCCGGCGAACGCCTGACACGCGAATTCGAAGCCACCATGATTCGCTCCGCCCTCACCCAAACCAAAGGACGCCGCATTGAGGCTAGCGAGTGGTTAGGCTGGGGTCGTAACACGCTGACGCGCAAGATTCATGAATTGGGGATGGACGGCGAGGTGTAGCGACCTTCGCGACGCGCGTCGCAACGCAGCGCGGTGCGAAAAACCGCCAACCGCTCGAAGCGTTTTCGAAAAACGCTGATTTAAATGGGGATTCGCGGTAGTTTTTTTAATAATCCACTCCCGATTAGAACCATGTCTCAGCCTGGGAATTGTGATACTCAGCATGGCAAAGGATCAGTGCGCCGACTAAAACGCGCGCTACGACGCTCAATCCTTGCCACCTGATGTTTCGCTTTACTCAACATGACAACCTTCCCGAAAAGCAACTTTGCTGAGGCATCTTGCTAGTCATTCCATTTCTAAATCAATAATGACGCGAAGCCAAGCCGCAGACAGTGCGTGAGCACGGCAAGGCGAAGGCGACAAAGTCAGTATTGATTTAGAAATGGAATCAGGTATCGACTTTTAACGATTTGTGGGCTTGGGCCCAATGTCAGTGCTGCGTTCAGGAGAAAGCCGATCTACAAACACACTACCGAAACACCCACGGCGCAGCCAATTCCGGCCTTGCACCTTTGTTGCCAAGGGTTTTGTAGTAATCCGAAATCGCCGCCAGATCAACATCCACGTTGCCGCTCGGCGTGAGTATCGCGTTGACGACGACGCGCTTATTCGAGAAGTCAAACGCGCCCAAAACAATCGGCACTTTCGCGGCCACCGCCACACGGTAGAAACTGGATCGCACATGCGGCGTGTAACTCCGCGTGCCCTCCGGCGCGATCACAAAGCGCATGCGCGACTCAGTGGCAAAGCGCGCCGCCATTTGATCGACGAAACCTGACGCCGCACCACGATTGACCGGGAAGCCGCCCACCGCGCGAAAGAACCCGGCCCACGGGCCTTTGAACAAACTCTCCTTGCCCGCAAAGGACAGTGCTTCGTGTTTGACCGTGAGCCCGACACACCATTTGGTCAGCAAGCCGAATACGAAATCCCAGTTGCTGGTGTGCGGATACATCACGATGACGCATTTTTCGGGCATCGGATCGGCGACTTCGATACGCCAACCTGCTACCCGGGTAGCCCACGCTGCCCACCGCGACAATGGGCCGTAAGTGCCGGGCACGCGCAGCCCCGGCACAACCTGCAAATGAGGTAGCGATCTCTCCTCCATCGATCCGATCTTCTTCTAGGATAATGTGATGGATGTTAATGGTTCCAAAATTAGTCAGTGTGACGGCGATTGATGCACTGCTCCCGCAAACGCAGTGTCAGCGCTGCGGTTACGCGGATTGCCATGCGTACGCAGACGCGATGCACACGGGTGACGCGGAGATTAATCGCTGCCCGCCTGGTGGCGAAGCCACGCGCGTGGCGTTGGCCGGGCTTTTGGCGCATCAGCCGATAGCGCTCGCCGATGACGTGGACGCGTACGCGCCGGAACACGTTGCCTTGATCGATGAAGCAGCCTGCATCGGTTGCGCGGCTTGTCTTCCCGTTTGTCCAACCGATGCGATTGTTGGCGCGTCTAAACGTCTGCATACGGTGATCGCGAGCGATTGCACGGGATGCGAGCTGTGCATCATCGCGTGCCCGGTGGATTGCATTTCACTGGAGCCTGTGACCACCATCGCCAATCGCGTGCATGCGTCGCTTCATGATCGTGCGCCACAAGCGACGCGGTTGCGTCGCCAATACGAGGCGCACAAAACGCGTTACGCTGATCGCGTCGAAGCCAAAACTGAGGCACACGCACCGAAAGTATTGCCTGATAAAAAAGCGTTGCTGGCGGAAATTTTGGCGCGAGCGAAGGCTCGGTCGTGAACGCCCGATGAACCCAGCCAAGCGACACCGCATCTTCGCCAAGTTGGCAGAAGCCAACCCCAGTCCCAAGACCGAGCTTGAATACGGCAATCCGTTTCAATTGGTCATCGCTGTGCTGTGCTCGGCACAGACGACCGACAAGGCGGTGAACATCGCCACCCGCCGATTTTTCCCGACAGTGAAAACGCCCGCCGATCTGGTGGCGCTCGGCGAAGAGAAACTGATGGAGCACATCAAAACCATCGGCCTGTTTCGCAACAAAGCGAAGAATGCAGTGGCTACGGCGCGCCAGCTAATCGAGTTGCACGGTGGCGAAGTGCCGCATGATCGCGCCGCTCTGGAAGCCCTGCCCGGCGTGGGTCGGAAGACGGCGAACGTGGTGCTGAACGAGGCGTTCGACGAGCATACGTTCGCGGTGGACACGCATGTCTTTCGCGTCGCCAACCGTATGAAACTCGCGCCTGGAAAGAACGTCGATCAGGTCGAAGCGAAGCTCATGAAATTCACGCCGCCCGAGTTTTTGCGGATTGCGCATCATCTGCTCATCCTGCACGGGCGCTACACCTGCGTTGCGCGCAATCCGAAGTGCAGTCAATGCGTGGTGTTCGACGATTGTGAATTTTCGGGCAAGCGCGCAGGTGCCGTTGAGGAAGCGGATTTGCCGTTAGCGCCACTGGCCAGGAAACTGCGGTAAAACCGCTCCCATACAGCTCGCCTTCCGTAAGCCCAATGTTCAACCCTTCACGCGATCAGGCGCGACAATTTTTAATCGATACCTGGGCGAAATTTCAGCGCCGCGACCCGCTGTCTGCGCTCGAAGAAAAGACCGCTGCGATCATCGCGCTGCATCCGGAATATCACCGCGTTCTACAAAACCCGGAATCATTCGTAACGACCGACTGGCGACCCGAAGCGGGCGACATCAATCCGTTTTTGCACCTCGGATTTCATCTGGCGATTCAGGAGCAGCTCGACATCGATCAGCCAATCGGAATTCGCGAGATTCATGCGCAATTGGCCGCCAGGCACGACGATGAACATGCCGCAAAACATGAAATTCTGGAATGCCTGGGTGAGACGCTCTGGCAGTCGCAACGCACGGGACAACCGCTCGACGGCGCGCTGTATTTGCAATTGCTCAGGCAGCGCTTGCCGAGCCATCCGTAGTGCGAGGGATCATCTCTTTACTCTACAGCTTTTCTCCAAAAGCGTTCGCACATTTGGGCTAAGTCGATATTTCTCAACTTGTCGACTTACATAATTTTGAGCATCGAGCCCCGGTGCAGCTGGCTTTATGTGATTAAGCTATCAGCAGTTTTTTTAGCGCCAGCTCAGCCGAAACATCCAAAACGCGCAAGCGCTTTCTCCGATTCTTGCCGCCGGAAATGAGTTCGATCTGCGACTTGGCAACGCCCAGCCGCAAAGCCAAGTACGAAATCACCGCGGCGTTGGCTTTACCGTCAACCGGTGGCGCGTGAATGCGCAGTTTCAGCGCGCCGTCATGCTCACCAGCAACTTCCGTTGCTTTGGCTCCGGGCTGCACGTAAATCTCGATTTCGACACCGCCCCTGACCTCGCGCAACCACGCGGGAAGTGTCACTCGTTGTCCAGCATTTCGCCTAGTTCAGCGCCACGATCACGCGCCGCGCGCACGGCGTCGAGTAGGGCCTGTTGCACGCCGCGCTCGCCAATCACAGCGAGCGCAGCGGCAGTCGTGCCGCCCTTCGACGTCACCCGTTCGCGCAGCACCGAGGGGCTTTCGTCCGACGCTTCGGCAAGCGCCGTCGCGCCCTTGAGCGTGGCAAGCACGAACGTGCGCGCGTCGGCGGCGTTGAAACCGACGCCTTCTGCCGCTGCCTGCATCGATTCGATCCAGTGAAACACGTAGGCCGGGCCGCTGCCAGACACGGCGGTCACCGCGTCGATCATGGCCTCGGACTCAACACGCACCACGACACCCGTTGATTGCATGAGGATAGTCGCAGTCGCAACGTCAATCGCTGCGACCACCTTGGGCGCGTACAAGCCAGTGATCCCTTGCCCAATGAGCGCAGGCGTGTTCGGCATCGTGCGCACAATGCGCTGATGCCCGTTCAACCATCGAGTCAGCGTCGAAATTCGCGTGCCCGCAGCGATGCTGACAACCAGTTCTCCGCTCAGGCAAGGCAGCAACTCAGCACACACCTGCTTAAGCATCTGCGGCTTGACTGCGAGCACCACCGCATCCGCGCCGTCAACCGCAGCGCGGTTCGCCACCTCATGCAGCGTCACGCCGGGTGACGCCAATTTTTCACGCGCTGGCGCAAACGGCTCGATGATGTGGCAATCGAGAAGAGGATGTTTTTTGCGCAGCCCCGCGAGCATGGCGCTCGCCATATTGCCGCCACCGACGAAACAGATTTTCTTCACAGAGTTCCTTTGACTGACTAAGCGGGCCGGGCGCCAAACAGCGCCGTGCCCACACGCACCATCGTCGATCCACAAGCCACCGCGATCTCCAGATCGTCCGACATGCCCATCGACAACGTGTCGAGCGTCGGTACAAGCGTTTTCGCCTCGGTAAACAATCGCGCCAAAAGCATGAATTGCGAACGAGTGGCGGCTTCGTCAATATCGGGCGCAGGCATCCCCATCAAGCCTCGCACCCGCAAGCGAGGCAGCGTGCTCACCGCGCGAACCACCGCCAAAGCATCGTCCGGCGCGCATCCGCTCTTTGAGGCTTCGCCACTGATATTGACCTGAATGCATACATTGAGTGGCGGCATGGAGTCAGGCCGCTGCGCCGACAACCGCTCGGCAATCTTCAGCCGATCCACGGAATGCACCCAGTGCACTGTTTCCGCCACGCCACGCGTTTTATTGGATTGCAACGGGCCGATCAAATGCCACTCAATATCCGATAAATCGGAGAGCTCAGCGATCTTGCCTTCCGCTTCCTGCGCGTAGTTTTCAGCAAATCCGCGCTGCCCGGCGGCGTAGAGCGCACGAATTTTCTCGCTCGGCTGAAGTTTGCCCACGGCGAGAAGCTGAACATTGTGCTCGCCCCGGCCCGCTTGTTGCGCGGCTGCCTGAAGCCGCGCACGTACGGAAGCGAGTTTGTCGTTTGCTTGCGAAGGCTCTGAGCTTGCGGTCATAATGACAATGTCAATGGAATAAGCTCGGGCGTGCCCACCAGTGGTGACCGCAGACGTGTACAAATCATCACAACAGGTTTGTGATTTGAGAAGGAATTATAGGGATGGATATTTCGGAGCTACTGGCGTTTTCGGTAAAGAATAAGGCGTCCGACCTGCATTTGTCGTCCGGCCTGCCACCGATGCTTCGCGTGGATGGCGACATACGGCGGATCAACCTGCCTGCGATGGAGCACAAGGACGTACACAGTCTCGTCTACGACATCATGTCGGACGCGCAGCGAAAAGTCTTCGAGGAAAACCTCGAGGTCGATTTTTCATTCGAAATCCCGAACCTTGCGCGCTTTCGCGTCAACGCGTTCAATCAGGAACGCGGCGCCGCGGCGGTATTCCGAACCATTCCATCTCGTGTGCTATCGCTCGAAGAGTTGGCCACGCCGAAAATCTTTGCCGATCTGGCGTTGAAACCGCGCGGTCTGGTGCTCGTCACGGGTCCGACCGGTTCAGGAAAATCGACGACGCTGGCCGCAATGGTCAACCACGCCAATGAAAACATCATGGGCCATATCCTGACCGTTGAGGACCCGATTGAATTCGTCCATGAGAGCAAGAAATGCCTGATCAACCAGCGCGAGCTGGGCGAGCAAACGTTGTCTTTCTCGAACGCATTGCGCTCCGCCTTGCGCGAAGATCCCGACATCATCCTGATCGGTGAGATGCGCGATCTGGAGACGATTCGTCTGGCGCTGACCGCTGCCGAAACCGGTCACTTAGTGTTCGGCACCTTGCACACGTCGTCCGCCGCCAAAACCATTGACCGCATCGTCGACGTGTTCCCCGCCGCTGAAAAAGACATGACCCGTTCGATGTTGTCCGAGTCGCTGGTTGCCGTGATTTCGCAATCACTACTCAAGCGCAAAGACGGCAGCGGCCGCATCGCTGCGCACGAAATCATGATCGGCAATTCGGCAATCAGGAACCTGATTCGCGAGAACAAAATCGCGCAGATGTACTCCGTCATTCAGACTAGCCTCGGTCAAGGCATGCAAACGCTCGATCAATGTCTGGAAGGGCTCGTGAAGAGGAATCTCGTCGCACCAGGCGAGGCCAGACTCGCTGCGCGCCAGCCCGAAATGTTCGCGTAATCAGCGAGAAAAGTTAAGGAAGAAATCATGGAACGCGAACAAGCCACCACCTTCATGAACTCGCTGTTGGTCATGATGGTGCAGCGCAAAGCCTCGGACCTTTTCCTGACGGCGGGCTTCGCGCCCGCGCTCAAAATTGATGGCGAAATCACCGCCGTTTCAAAGACCGTACTGTCAGGCATTCACACATTGACGCTCGCCCGCTCGATCATGAACGACAAGCAGGCGGCTGAGTTTGAGCGCAGCAACGAATGCAATTTCGCGATCAATCCGCCAGGCACGGGCCGCTTCCGTTGCAGCGCGTTCATTCAGCAAAACAACGTCGGCATCGTAATCCGTACCATCAACACGACGATCCCGCGTTTTGAAGAACTGATGCTGCCGCCGATCCTGCGCGACATCGTCATGGCAAAGCGCGGACTCGTGATTTTTGTGGGCGCAACCGGCAGCGGAAAATCCACATCGATGGCAGCAATGATCGACCATCGCAACCGCAATTCACGTGGTCACATCATCTCGATTGAAGACCCGATCGAGTTTGTGCACGAGCATCGCAACTGCATCATCACGCAGCGCGAAATCGGCAGCGACACCGAGAACTGGGGCGTCGCGCTCCGGAACAGTTTGCGGCAAGCGCCAGACGTCATCATCATCGGCGAAATCCGTGATCGCGACGCGATGGATCATGCGATTGCCTTCGCGGAAACCGGACATTTATGTCTCGCCACGCTGCACGCCAACAATACCAATCAGGCGCTGGATCGCATCATCAACTTCTTCCCTGACGAGCGGCGTGCGCAGCTGTTGATGGACCTGTCGCTAAACTTGCGCTCGTTTGTGTCACAACGTCTGATCGTGAAACGTGACGGCAAAGGCCGCGTGCCGGCGGTGGAAGTGCTGCTGAACTCGCCGCTGATCGCAGACATGATCTTCAAAGGCGAAGTCACCGAGATCAAGGAGATTATGAAGAAATCAACCGAGCTTGGTATGCAGACGTTTGATCAGGCCCTGTTCCAACTGCATGAAGCTGGGCACATTAGTTACGAAGACGCGCTCCGAAACGCCGACAGCGTGAACGACGTGCGCCTGCGGATCAAACTCGAAGGCCATGAATCGAAGGGCCGCAACATGCTCGCAGGCCTTGAACATCTGGATATGATGAAGTAGGGATGGCTGGCGTGAAGGCGTGAGAGCGCCTCTAGTCGCCGTTCCGCTCCGCCAACGCTATCGCGGCTAAAGCCGCTCCCACAATCGCAGCGCTTCGCTGGACAAGCACAGCTTATCGCTGAAACTCCGATTGGGTTGAGGCTGAGGCGCGATTTGTTTCCTTCTCGACTTGATGCATAAAATTGCTCTTAGCCCAAGTCCTGCCGTGCGTTCACGATAAAGCTGTTAGCAAATTCTGCACCACGTAGCATTCATCAATGCTCCCCTATCTGTGTCTCGCCAGCGCCATGATGATCGTGGGCGCTTACGTTGGTTTCTCGAAACTACTCGTTGCGGTATTTCCGGTGTTTCTACTGGCATGGCTGCGCTTTGGCTTTGCGGCGGTCGCGATGGCAACCTGGCTCAAACGCGGCGCAAATGAGCCGCCGCTCGACCCCCGCACCAGGAAACTCCTGTTCCTCGAATCCTTCCTCGGTAATTTCCTGTTTTCGATTTGCATGCTGTTCGGCATGAAGCACGCCACCGCGATTTCAGCCGGAATCATCATGGCAGGTATTCCGGCAGCAGTGGCGTTGCTGTCGCGCATCTTTTTGCGCGAGCAAATGTCTGTGCGGATGATCGTCGCCATCGCACTCGCAGTCGCCGGCGTGTCCGCTCTGGCGCTTTCACGCGGCGACGCGTCCGATGCGTCCACCTCCGCGCTAGGCACGCTTCTGCTCATCGGCGCGGTGTTCTGCGAGGCGAGCTACGTGGTCATTGGCAAGCGATTAACCGGCAACGTCTCGCCGAAGCGTATTAGCGCGATCATCAATATCTGGGGCCTCGCGCTGGTCACGCCGCTCGGAGTCTGGGCGGCGTTGTCATTTGATTTTCAGGCCGTATCCGTCGGAATCTGGGGCGGATTGGTGCTCTACGCGCTCGCTGCGAGCGTGTGGACGGTGTGGCTGTGGATGACCGGGCTCAAGAGAGTCCCCGCTTCGAAGGCCGGGATATTTACCGTTTTTTTACCGATCACTTCCGCCTTGGTCGGGGTGATTTTTCTCGGTGAAAATTTCACGGTCGTTCATGCAATGGCTTTTGCTTTTGCGCTGGCGGGCGTGGTGCTCGCGACGTGGCCTACTAATGACTTGTAGGAGCGGCGGTGGGCCAACACGACCATGGGCGGCGCGCACCCCCACCACAAAAAAAGGGGTGGGCCGGTGGTGCCCCCGGGGG
>JBBRVM010000121.1:0-9003 GCA_038246865.1 Burkholderiales bacterium | reverse complement strand
GATGCAACGTCATCAACCGCACTCAATCGCCACCCTGCGATTTCGCCTCGGACGCGCCATCGCAACGCGATTGATACAGTGCCCGTGCTGCGGAAAAAAAACTTACCGTATTCTTCGCATTTAATAACACAGTAGAACTAGTGCATCTAAAAGTCAGCTGGTGTCGCCGCAGAGACTTTGTCTGATGTTGATCGCATGTCGACCAACTGAGCTATCTCGGCGACAACCGCACTTGGCCTATCGCGGTATGACTCCACTACAAAATGCGCCGTGTCGCTGTACAACGGGTGTCTCACCTCGTAGAGTTGGCGGAGGCGAGCCAATGGGTCGGTGACCATCAGCAGCGGTCGATCACGGTTGCGTCTGACGCGTTCGTAAGAGGTTTCTGGTGTTGAATGCAGGTAGATGACCGTCCCGCGTGCATGCAAAACGTCGCGTGTGCCCGCATTTAGAATTGCGCCGCCGCCTGTGCCCAGAATAATGGGGCGGTGCTGCGTCAGCTCATCAATGATTAGCGCTTCGCGAGCGCGAAATGCTGGCTCGCCTTCAATCTCGAAGATGGTTGCCACACTCACGCCAGTGCGCGCTTCAAGCTCGTGGTCGGAGTCGAAGAATGACCTACCGAGCCGCTTCGCCAGCAATTGTCCGATGGTCGTCTTGCCTGACCCCATCAAACCGATCAGAAAGATGTTTTGCGTGTGCACAGCGCTGAAAATTTTGAGTCAAATATGGCCGAGTTTAGATTCGCCGCCTGAAGGCATTCGGTGTTCGCGGCCAACGCTTGATGGTGTTGGGCTTTTTGAACGTAAAAAAGGCGCGATCTAAACCGCGCCTTTCCTGCCTATTGGGCAAGCGAACGCTGTTAGTTGACCGTCCCCGCAGTGTCGGTCAGGATTCGGGGCGTCAGGAAGATTAGCAATTCCTGCTTGTCAGTACCCCGGTTGGTGCGTTTGAACAGGTTGCCGATGAATGGTGCGTCGCCAAGCAGTGGCACTTTGTCTGTTGAATCAGTGAGCGTCTCTTCGTAAATACCACCAAGCACAACCGTGTCGCCGTTGTTAGCGATAACTTTTGTGGTGACGCGGCGCGTGTTCACAATCGGACTGCCATCCTGAAAGCCAGCAATGGAGTCTTTGGTCACGTCGACGTCGAGAATCACGCGTCCGTCAGGCGTAACTTGTGGTGTGACTTCGAGGCCCAATACTGCGCGAATAGTCACGACCGACGATTGTCCGCCGACACCGCCTGATACACGCAATTTGAATTCCTGTCCTTGCGAGATCGCAGCCTTTTGATTATTGGCAGTCACCACGCGAGGACTGGAAATGACCTTGCCACGATTGGCGGCTTCAGCCGCAGAAAGTTCGAGGTTGACCAGGTTGCCGTTGCCAAGATTCAAGAAGGTCATGGCAAGGGTTCCAGCCGGGTTGCTGACGGGGAGATTGACGTTGTAGGGAACAGAGTTGATGAACTCACCAGTGAGGCCGCCAGTTGTTGTGTCCGGTTTCTGACGCCAGTAATAGCTGGCCGGCGAGAAACCGGTGACGATGCCGGTGCCCGGAACATTAGCCTGATTGGGGTCGCCAAGAGGTGTCCCGGTAATGCCGATATTGCGACCGTTGCTATTCATTCCGACACCGACACCAAATCGTGCGCCCAATTGACGGCTAAACTTGTCGTCCGCGATAACGACGCGTGCTTCGATCAACACCTGTTTCACCGAGATATCAATACGTTGAATCAGCGTCCGCACCTCCGCCAGCTTTGCGGGCGTGTCCTGAACGATCAACACGTTGGTGCGTGCGTCAACAGTCGCACTGCCTCGCTTAGAAAGTACACCGGTGGTCGATGCGCCAGCACCCGAACCCGTCGATGTGGGGATGAGAATTTTGCGTAATTCCTCTGCCTTCTGATAGTTCAACTGAAACAATTCTGTACGCAGCGGCTCGATGTCGGCGACTTGGGCTTTCGCCTCCAGCTCCTGCTTCTCTTTCAGCGCCAGTTCTTCTTTCGGCGCAATCCAGACGACGTTGCCATTTTTGCGCATATCCAGTGAGCGCGCCTGCATCACCAGATCAAGCGCCTGATCCCAAGGCACATCTTTTAGGCGAAGCGTGACGTTGCCGGCAACCGTGTCCGAAACGATGATGTTGAGCCCAGTGAAGTCGCCAATGACCTGCAGCACCGAGCGCACAGCGATGTCCTGAAAGTTGAGCGAAAGTTTCTCGCCTTTGTAACCAGGTCGTGATCCTTGCGTGAGCTTGTTCGGATCCTCAATGATCGGCTTGATTTCGATGATCAGCCGGTTGTCAGTCTGGTACGCGGAGTGTTCCCAAAGCCCCTTGGGCTCAATGACCATCCGTGTATTGCCACCCTGCGTGAAGGTGTCAATCAGTTGCACCGGTGTCCCGAAGTCGGAAACATCGAGCTTACGTTCAAGATTGCGTGGTACAGTAGTGCGCAAAAAATCGATAATCAGTAGCTTGCCTTGTTGCTTGATATCGATGCCGGAATTGGTGTCGGTCAGATCGACGATGATGCGACCTTCGCCGGCTTGGCCACGACGGAAATCGACATCGCGCAAGCCAAAGGTCGCACCATCGATAGCTGTAGTGGCCGTGAACCGACCGGTGGCTGGAGCGGCATCTGCAATTGCAGTGCCGGGCGCATCGAACAGGGCAATCGAGAGCTTTTTGCCGTCACTCTTGACGTCGTAAGCCTGCGATTTGATCAAATTCAAGACCACACGGGTACGGCCTTGCGCCTGCACGACGTTATAGCTACGCAACACTGAGTCGGTGAC
This sequence comes from Burkholderiales bacterium, assembly GCA_038246865.1. Lineage (GTDB taxonomy): Bacteria > Pseudomonadota > Gammaproteobacteria > Burkholderiales > Casimicrobiaceae > Casimicrobium. Next base: position 6,200 of record JBBRVM010000121.1, on the reverse strand, counting down.
TTCGTTGGTTGCTTTGCCAAGGCTGGTGGTGTTGGCAAAGTCAAGCACCAGTCGCGGTGGTGATGCGATGGCAAACACTGATGGTGCGCCAGGCAACGGGTCTTTCAGCGAAAAAGTGAGGGTTGTGCGACCAGCCGCCCCCTTGGCAACAGAGACTTCCTCAATGACATTTTGCGCTGAGGCAGGTGGCGCGAAGCCGACCAATGCCAGCGGTGTTGCCAAAGCCAATATCGCGGCGAGTGTTCGCCCCTTGCCGCACAGCGCGCGCAATCGTTGCGTGGTCTTCATTTTTTTTGCTCCCGCTCTTGCAGCATGATCTTGGTTTGACGCTCGGCCCAATCGCCCGCACCGTCTTGAAATAGTTCTTTCATCGTCACTTCCCCGTCAGCAATGGCGGTGATCACGCCAAAGTTCTGCCCCATGTAATTACCCTGTCGAACCTGAAAAACCCGGTTGTCGCTGGCTTTCACCAGACCCACAATGGCACGCCCCTTTTGCAGCGTGCCGACCATCTTGAGGGTCTCAAGTGGATACGCTTCGAGCGCTTCCTTACGGCGCGCCATATCGGGACCGCGGGATCCCTTACCTGTTTCGACTTTTCTTGGCTTGAACGGATCGGCCTGATCGAAAGCGTTGTAAGTAAACGCCTCGTAAGGCCGTATCGCCGGAATCGGGTCAATCTTGCCTTTAGAAGCCGAGCCCTGCTCGGCCATCCAGGCTTTCAAATCCTGATCATCACCGCCGCCACAACCTGTCACGGTGATCACGCTTGCTGCAACGAGCAAGATGGCGCTGTAGTGCGAGCGCGAGCGGCTAGTGTTGAATGCGTTCATCATTTAGGTGCCTTCGCCGCTTCCTTCGCCTTGCGCTGCTTCGATACCTCTTCATCATCAAGGTAGCGGAAGGTCTTGGCGACTGCCTCCATCGTCAGCACGCCGTCTTTGGGGTCTTTGTTGATGATGGCGATGTCGTTCAATGTGACGATGCGAGAGAGTTGCGACACATCGCTGGTGAACGCGCCTATATCGTGATAATTACCAGTCACACGCAGATCTACCGGGAGTTCAGCGTAGAAATCCTGCTGCCGCTCGACGCTCGGCTTGAACAATTCAAACTGCAGGCCTCGCCCCAATCCCGCCTGGTTGATATCTGACAGCAGTGCATCCATCTCGCTCTTGCTCGGCAATTGCCGTAACAGCGAGCCAAATTGTTGTTCAACTTCTTTGAGCTGCTGAACATATAGATCAAGGTTGATCGCCTGAGCCTTCTTCAAGCTGTATTCCTGGCGCAAAACGATTTCCTGCTTCTCTTTGGCTTGAAGTTCTTCGTATTGCGGCATCCATCCAAACCAGGTTGCCAACCCTAGCAGCACAAGAACAAGCAGCGCAACCGCCCCGAATTTAGCTGGCAGCGGCCAAATCCCGATGTCGCGGGGATTAAGGCGTTTAATTTCGTCCCAGGTCATGTCTACGCCCTATTTCGTAATTGCTTGCATGACTTTTTCACGCGAGCTTGGAGCCACCGCAGCGGCAGAGCCGGTCGGAGCTGCTTTTGCAGGAACCGCTTCCAGGCCCTTCTGGCTGATGTTTAGGCTGAATTCATTCACGCGCTGATTGCGATCAGTGACGGCTTTGATCTCGACTAACTCTGGTTTTTCCAGATAGGGCGAAGATTCCAGATTCCGCATCAAAGTCGAGACGCGTGCGTTGGATTGAGCCAGCCCGACCATATTGACCTTTTGCCCGGTTTGTTTGACGGCCTTCAGATAAACGCCATCGGGCAATTGCCGCACGAGTTGATCAACCAGTTTGACCGACGCACTACGATTAACTTGCAGTGTTTCGACGACCTGTTTCCGTGCAAGGAGCGCAGCCGTTTGCTCTTTGAGTTTCTTAATCTCGTCAATCTGCTCGGTGAGTTTTTTGTTTTCCGCCACCAGAAAATCATTGCGTCGCTGCTGTGATGCGATGCGGTCGTCCAGATACAGTTTGCCAACGTACCAAGCGGCTGCGACGCCGAAGAACACACCGATGATAATAAAATTGAATTCGCGGCGTCGCACCGCGCGTCTCATCTCGCGGTGGGGCAGCAGGTTAATGCGAATCATGCGTCAAACCTCCGCAGGGCGAGTCCACACGCCACCAGCAGTGCCGGGGCGTCAGCCGCAAGTTGTCGAGATTTAACGCCAGGGGAGAGGCCCATCTCGGAAAAAGGATTGGCGACTGATGCGATCACGTTGGTACGACGCGACACGGCATCGGACAAGCCGGGCAGCGCCGCGCAGCCGCCAGCCAGCAGCATGTAATCGAGCTGGCCCTGCGCACTGGAGGTCAGGAAGAATTGCAACGCCCGCGCCGCTTCGATGGCGAGTGTGTCGACATAAGGGCGCAGAACGTCGTTGTCGTAGTTAGCGGGTAGATTGCCCGAACGCTTTGCCGCCTCGGCTTCTTCGCCTGTCATGTTGTATGCGCGCTGAATTTCCTGCGTGAGTTGGTTGCCACCAAACGGGCTTTCGCGCATGAAAATCTGCTCTTCATTTCGGAACACGTAAAAGCGCGTCGATGTCGCGCCAACGTCCAGCACGCCAATGTTTTGATCTATGCCTTTACCGGGTAGCGCTTCCGCCATCAACTCGTACGCACCCATCACGGCCATGGCTTCGATGTCCATGACGGCGGGGGTTAAGCCAGCGGACTCCAGTGCGGCCACCCGGTCTTCAACTTTTTCACGGCGGGCAGCGGCAATCATGATCTCCACCTGTGTTGGGTCATTAGCGACAGGCCCAATCACAGCAAAGTCGAGATTGACTTCATCGAGCGCAAATGGGATGTATTGGTTCGCCTCGGCTTCCACGGCGAACTCAAGATCCTCTTCGCGGTCTGTAGCGGGCAGCGTGATGCGCTTTGAGATGACCATGCTGGTAGGCAGGGCTACGGCAGCCGTCTTTGAGCGAGAGCCCAATTTCCGCAACGCGCGCTCAATGGTCGCGCCTACCGCCTCCAGATTGGCGATATTGCCATCCGTCACCGCGTCACGCGGCAGCGGCTCAATGGCATAACGGCTTAACTCCGGTCGCTGCCGGGTGCCGGACAGCTCCACCATTTTTACGGCGGTGCTGCTGATGTCGACGCCGATGAGGGGGGTGCTTTTTGCACCGAATACTCCCCGGAGTGAACCCAAAAAATCTTTTTGCATTCAGAGCTTAGGCGACTTTATGTCGCCTGAAACTTTAAGTTGGGAGAGGAGTGTTGCATAAGGTTCGCCCGCTGGCAAGAAGTGACGAAAAATTAGGCCCTCTATAATCAGAAAAAATACAACATTGGCATAACGGGCCGACCCACAGCGGCATTTGCGACAATGGCAAATTGTGGAGAAAGCCCCCGTGAGTGATGGCCGGATCCGGGGGGAAAAGGTCTTTTCATGTTCAAGCGTTGGCTGGTTTACGTTCTTTCTGTGTTTGCCGGCGTTCTGCTGGTGGGCGGCGTCGTAGCGGTGCTCGTCTGGGCGCTCATTAGCGCCCGTCTGCCCTCGCTTGACATACTGACCGACTATCAGCCCAAATTGCCTCTGCGTGTGCTCTCGGAGGAAGGGGTAACCCTGGCTGAATTTGGCGAAGAGCGTCGTCGCGTTGTCAAACTCGCCGAGGTTCCGCTGCATGTCCGGCAGGCGATCCTCGCGGCCGAAGACGGAAAGTTCTACGAACATTCCGGCGTTGACTGGCTGGCTGCGCTTCGCGTGGCCTACACCAACGTCACCACCGGATCAAGAATCGGTGCCAGCACGATCACCATGCAAGTGGCGCGCAATTTCTTCCTCACGCGCGAACGCATGGGCATGGCTGGCTACTTGCGCAAAGCCAATGAGGTAGTGCTCACTTACAAAATTGAGCAGGAACTGACTAAAGATCAGATTCTGGAGCTCTACATTAATCAAATCTTTCTGGGGCAGCGAGCCTTTGGATTCGCGGCCGCCGCACAGGCTTACTATGACAAACCGCTGGCCAGCATAACGGTCGCCGAGGCCGCCATGCTGGCCGGGTTGCCGAAAGCGCCTTCGGCCTACAACCCGTTTGCCAACGCGAATCGCGCAACGTTGCGTCAACAGTACGTGCTGCGACGCATGCATGAACTCGATTATCTGAATGACGCGCAATACAAGGCCGCACTGGCGGCTCCGTCGACGCTCACGCGCGACAGCGTGACCACGGTTCACTCCGAGTTCTTGAACGAAATGGTGCGCCAGTTTGTGTTCGATCTGGTCGGCGAGTCCGCCTACACGCGCGGCCTGACGGTCACCACCACAATCCGGGCGCGTGATCAGGAAGCCGCTTACCAGTCGTTGCGGCGCGGCGTGCTTGAATATGAGCGCCGTCATTCCTTCCGTGGTCCGGAGGCATACGTCGAACTGCCGGCCCCAGGTAAAGACACCAAGGAATCGAAAGAAGCCCTGGCTGAAGCGATCGACAGCGCCCAACAGCAATTTCCCGATAGCGATGACTTACTCACGGCGGTCGTTCTCGAAGCCAACGCCAAGCGCGTCGTGGTCACCCGCGGCGAAGGCGAAACATACACACTGGAAGGCGAAAGCATCCGTTTTGTGAGGAACGCGCTGGCCGACACCGCGCCTTCGGGCGAACGCCTGCGTCGCGGCGCAGTGCTGCGCGTCACGCAGGACGAAAAAAATGTGATGCGCATCACCCAAATTCCGCAGGTTGAGGCCGCGCTGGTGGCGATGGATCCGAAGGACGGCGCGGTGAAGAGCCTCGTCGGCGGCTTCGATTTCTACCGCAACCAGTTCAATCATGTCACCCAGGCCAGCCGCCAGCCCGGTTCGTCATTCAAACCGTTCATCTATTCTGCCGCGCTGGAAAAGGGCATCACCGCCAGCACAGTCATCAACGATGCACCGCTGTTTTTCTCGGCGGGGCAGACAGGCGGGGACGCATGGGAACCCAAAAACTACGACGGCAAATTTGACGGCCCAATGCGCGTCAGGACGGCGCTCGCCAAGTCAAAAAACATGGTTTCGATCCGAATTTTGCGCTCTATTGGTCCGGGCTACGCACAGGATTACATCAGCAAATTCGGCTTTGACCCGAAGCAGCACCCGGCCTACCTCACGCTCGCCCTGGGTGCCGGCCAAACCAACCCGATGCAGATGGCGGCGGCGTATTCGGTGTTTGCTAACGGCGGCTTCCGCATTAAGCCGTACTTCATCAAGAAGATTGTTGACAACCGGGGACAGGTGATCTTCGAGGAAACTCCGGTTGTGGCGGGCAAGGACGCCGAGCAAGCCATCGATCCACGCAACGCCTTCATCATGACGACGCTGCTGCGCGACGTCGTGCGTGCGGGCACCGCGACCAAGGCGATGTCACTCGGTCGCAATGATCTCTCCGGCAAGACGGGCACCACCAATGACAGCTACGACGCCTGGTTCGCCGGGTTTAACTCGTCTCTGGTCGGCGTTGCATGGGTCGGGTTCGATCAGCCGAAGTCGCTCGGCGAGCGCGAAACCGGCGGCGGCGTCGCTTTGCCGATCTGGATCAACTACATGAAGTCCGCGATGAAGGGCATGCCTGAGACGCCGCTCAAACCACCGCCCGGCGTGGTCAGTGCGACGACAGGCGCCGGTGGCGAGGGCGATTCGTTGGTGGATTCAGCGAGTGTCACGGATTGGTATTACTCCGAGTTCCCGCCCAAACGCTTTGTCGATCCGCTCACGGGCAACGAAGGCGCGCGCAGCAAGCAGGATGAGGAAGTGCGGCAGCAACTGTTCTGATGGGAAACGAGCGTGAGTCGCTGGCCGCGGTCGCGGCTCGCATCATCGTTGAGTCTGAGTTGACCGATTGGAGCCTGGCGCGGCGCAAAGCCGCGCTTGAGCTGGGGTTGCCCGCGCACGGCGCGCCGCTGCCTTCAGATGAAGAAATCATCGCTGAAATCAAAACCTATCACGCACTTTTCAGCGGTGCTGAATGGGCGACGCAACTGCGTGCACAACGCGAATTTGCGCTAGAAGCGATGGCCGAGTTAATTCGCTTTGACCCCGTGCTGACCGGCCCTGTCGCCGAAGGCTGGGCGCACGCGGGCAGCGAAATTCGCATCGAACTCAAGCCCGAGAACCCGAAAGAGGTCGAATACGCACTGATCGAACTCGGCGTTGATTTCGAACCCACACTCGCTAAAGATGGCACCGTATTG
>JBBRVM010000120.1:0-9102 GCA_038246865.1 Burkholderiales bacterium | reverse complement strand
TGTCTTCTCGGTGCTCGATGAACCCGCAGAACATGCGCAAATTGCCGACGGATCGAATCGCCTGAAGGGCAGCATCCGGTTTGATGCGGTGACGACTCGCTACGCTGGCCGTGACGCCGACGCCCTGATCGATGTTTCGTTTGAAATCGCGGCCGGCAAGCACGTCGCCTTCGTCGGCGCGTCGGGTAGCGGCAAATCAACGGCGATGGCGCTGTTGGCGGGGTTCTACAAAGCGCAAAGCGGCGACATCAGCGTAGACGGCGCAGCAATCGGCAACATCGGTATCGGCGTTTTGCGCGATAACGTGTCATTGGTCGCGCAAGACGTTTTGTTGATCAACGACACGGTCACGGCAAATATCGCGTTCGGTGCGAACGACGGTGCGGTTGATCCAGTGCGAGTGCGGTGGGCCGCTGAGGCAGCAGGTGCGGGGAGTTTTATTGAGGCATTGCCCCGCGGTTTTGACGCCATCGTGGGTGAAGGTGGGGGCCTGCTTTCGGGTGGCCAACGACAGCGAATTTCCATCGCGCGAGCGCTCTACAAAAAAGCCCCCATCGTGTTGTTTGACGAAGCGACGTCGGCGCTCGATACCGATTCAGAGCGCCTGGTCCATGACGCGCTGCGAGTTCTCGGCCGCGACCATACTGTCGTGCAGATCGCGCATCGGCTGAGCACGATTCGCGATGCCGATGAAATTTTCGTATTCGATGCCGGGCGCGTGGTCGAGCGCGGCACCCACGCGAGCCTTACGCAGCAGGCGGGTGTGTATGCCCGTTTGCTTGCCCGGCAGGCGGACTGAAGTCGATCACCCATTGTTTCAATGCGGCGCGCACGTCTTTTGGCGATGTCTGATTGAGCCACAGTGCCAGCGCGTCGAGATCAATCGCCACGTCCCGCTCGGTAATGACACGACGCACTTTGCTGTGCTCGGTTTCGACAAAGCGTTCGTCATCGCCGGTGAGTTCTTCGTGCATCTTTTCACCAGCCCGCAGTCCGGTGTAGACGATGGCGATTGAATTGGCAGCGCCCTTCGACAGACGGATTAGCTCTTCGGCCAGTTCAACGATGCGAACCGGCTCGCCCATATTCAAAACATAGAGCGAGCGTGGTTGCCCCATTAGCCCGGCCTGAATCACGAGCTGTGCGGCTTCAGGAATCGACATGAAGAATCGGGTCATGTCAGCATGCGTCACCGTGACCGGGCCGCCCGCAGCGATCTGTTCGCGAAACTTTGGAATCACGCTGCCGTTACTGCCCAATACATTGCCGAACCGCACGCCAACAAACTGTGTCGGCTCCGGCGGCAAACTCAGGATGGCAAGCTCCGCAAGCCGTTTGCTGGCACCCATGATGCTTGACGCACGCACCGCCTTGTCGGTCGAAACCAGCACAAATTTTTCGGTGCCGACTTCTCGCGCGCATTCGGCGGCGACCACCGTGCCGAGTACGTTGTTGCGAACCGCTTCCCACGCGTTAACGGACTCGGTCAGCGGCACATGTTTGTATGCTGCTGCATGAAAGACCACGGCGGGTCGTTCAGCGGCAAAAATTTCCTGCATGCGGGTTCGGTCTCGCACGTCACCCACGTAGACTTCAAGCCGCTCAATCGGCATGCGGGTAATCATGAATTCGCTCACAACGTGAGAGGCAAATTCGGAGATGTCCACCATGATCAGTTTGCCGGGATGGAAGCGTGCGACCTGATTACAAAGCTCGGTGCCAATCGATCCGCCCGCGCCCGTGATGAGTACGGTTTTTCCTTTGAGCCAGTTTTCAATTCCGGACGTGTTGAGTGTGATCGGATCGCGCCCGAGCAAGTCTTCAAGCTCGATAGAGCGCAGTTTCGCCAGCGGTGCATCTTCCGATAAGAGCTGGTCGTAAGAGGGCACTGTCAGCGTGATGAGATTCGCCTCTGCTGCCAGCGTGACCGCACGACGACGCGCCGCATGGTTGGAGTTTGGCATCGCAATAATTGCGTGTCGGGCACCAAATCGTTTGGCGACAGCAGGGGCCTCATCAATTGGGCCAACCACGCGAGTGTTATGCACTCGTGCTCCGATTTTTGCGTGGTCATCATCAAGCAGCGCCACCACATGCCACGTTTCCGATTTCGCCAACTCGCTGACCAGGCGCGCGCCAGAAGCACCGGCCCCCAGCACTAAAACAGGCTCGCCTTTCACGGCTGCCAATCCATAGAGACGATGCTCGCGCCAGCTTCGATACGCGAAGCGTGCGCCACCCATCAGCACAATCAAGAGAAACGGCTGCAACACCAGCACAAAGCGCGGCCAGATGAAGCTGTCTGGCCGGACGAGTGCGAATAGCACTGCGGTGCCTGCGGCTGCCACGAACGCCCCCAGCACGATGCGCCGCAAGTCAGCCAGACTCGCGAACCGCCACAGGCCCTGATAGAGGCCGAGACTGACAAACACCAGCGCGTGAACCGGAATGATGAAGGCGAGACTGCGAGCGACATCAAGCCCTGTGAAATTGGCCGCGTCAATGTTGAAATTAAAACGCGCCCAAAACAGCAACGACCACGCGGTCGCCGCTGCGGCGAGGTCGTACAGCAGCGCCAGAAAAGCACGCGGATTGATTAACAAATTGGGGCGTTTGTGTAGCGTCCATTCAGCCACGACCACATAAATCAAGGCGTAAAGCGCCACAACTCCTATGCCAAACCAACTTTGATCAAGGCGCAGTAGATAGGCGAGTACGCATGACAACAGGTTCCAGCCGACGATCCACATCAGGACGCCCTGATGGCCTAATCCAGCCAGAACGAGTCGCTGATAAAGGTGATCTCGGTGCGGTTGCAGCGGGTTATTTCCGGCGAGCGTGCGGCGCAGCAACGTATACGTCGCGTCCGCCCAAAACGGAACGAACACTGCAAGCGGGATGGCCAGGCTCCAGACTTTGTTCGTTACTCCATAGAAACTCAAGGCTGCAACCGCCAGCCCCAACACGGTCGAGCCGCCATCACCCATAAACATTCGTGCGTGCGGCAGGTTGAAACCCAGGAACCCTGCCGCTGAAGCCGCGACGATCAGCGCAGCGTAAGTAACAAAATCACCGGTCTCAACTGAAGATCCAGAAACTGCCAGCGCCGCCAGCGTCGCCCCACCGGTGACCGCAGTGGCAGCGGCAATGCCATCTGATCCGTCCATGAAGTTAAATAGATTTATCGCCCAAATCATGGCAATTAGGGTAGATATCGCAGCGATTGGATGAAGTTCTGCGCCGAACGGTACGATCAGGCCCGCAGCGATGATATGCACCGCCAATCGCGACCACGGCGGACTTCCGTGCCAATCGTCCCAGGCAGATATGGCCCAAACCATCGCAACGGCAAGCACGAGGTTCAATGGCGCGCCAATGCTGACCCAACCGAATAACAAGGCGGCAGCAATTCCGAGGCCGCCACCACGGGGAATCGGGTCGTTGTGAAGTGTGCGCTCACTCGGAAGGTTGACGGGACTTGTCAAATAGCCGCGCAACATAGCCTGACACACTGCACCACTGATTGCGACGCAAATGCCACAAATCAGCCACCAAGTTGTCATAAATTTTGTTTCATTTCAATGAGTTAGCACGCAAAATGGCACAGCACAAAACGGCGCGGGCCGGGTTGGCTCGGCGTGCGCCCGTGTTGCAATTTGACAACATCAGAGGGCCTCCGCAAAGCGTGTAGAAGCCGAATAACGTTGGACGAATGCCCGGTATTTGGCAGAATTAAAGCAGCTTCCGAGATTACGTTGGAAGAAAAATTGTTGGCGCGTATCCCCCCGGTCGGGGAAAGGTGTCAGACGTTAAATACTGAGGAGAGACTGTTATGAACAAAAAACTCGTTGCCCTAGCATTGAGTGCGGTTGCAGCTGGTGTCGCTTCGGCGCAAACCGCGAACGTTACGCTTTACGGAATTGTTGACACATACTTGTCGTCGCAGCGCATTGGCGGCGGCGGCTCGGGCGCTACGGCAGTCGCGGCACGTAGCACGACCATGGTTACCGGTGGTGGTTTGTCGGGTTCGCGTTGGGGTCTGCGCGGCTCTGAGTCGCTCGGCGGTGGCATGAACGCCATCTTCACGCTTGAAGGCGGTTTTGCCAGTGACAACGGTGCGTTGGGTCAGGGTGGCCTGATATTTGGCCGTCGTGCATTCGTGGGGCTGAATGGTGGTTTCGGTACCGTCACCATCGGTCGTGATTACTCGCCTAACTTCTTCGTGATGTGTAACAGCGATGACACGTTCGGCGGCTGCTTGACGGGCTTCTCGGCTGTGGCCAACATGGGCGGTTTCTTCGCAAACACATTGCGTCAAAACAATCAGGTCAAGTACAACACGCCAAATATGGGTGGCCTCACGGGCTCCGTAGCTTGGGCGCTGGGTGAAGTTGCTGGCAATTCGAGCGGTTCGCGCACGATCGGTGCCAACGTCGAATACAAAAACGGCCCAATCTATGTCGGCGTAGGTTTCAGCGATCAGAAAAATGCAGCTGCCACGGGTTCGAACAAGCAGTTCATCCTCGGCGCGACGTACAACTTCGGCGTTGCATACGCTGGTCTTACGTACATCGAGAATAAAGACGTTGCTGGTAACAAAACCAAGCCGATGATCGGTAGCGTTACTGTACCGTTTGGCGCGGCGCGCCTTGGTCTACAACTGGCTCAAAACAAATCGGGCAGCGCAAAAGCCCAAAGCTACGGCTTTCTGGGTGAGTACGATTTGTCGAAGCGCACTGAAGTCTACGGTGCCTACGTTCAATGTAAGAACAAAGGCCTGAGCTGCTCGGCTGACGGCAACGTTGCAAACTCCACAGCTACGCTTAACGGTCAATCGGCTAGCGTATTTGCCTTGGGCGTCAAGCACAAGTTTTAATAGAACTTTGTGATCGCCGTGTGGGTTATTGGTGTCGGCATCAATGCTGGCACCACGCAACCAACCCGCGATCTGCAAGTCCTCAAAATTCCAAAGGTTAAATATGAAATTCACTAAGACAGCTTTTGCAGTTGCCGCCATCGTGGGTTCGGTAACGGCTGTAGCTCAGACCGCAAACGTAACGCTGTATGGTCGCATAAGCACCAACATCGAGTCGGCTACGTACAAGGGCCCAACAAGCTCCGTGCGTAATACGACGGTTGAAAACATTTCGTCACGTTGGGGCCTGCGCGGCAGCGAGTCCCTCGGCGGCGGCATGAGTGCCATTTTCCAACTGGAAAGCGGCTTTTCTTCCGACACGGGCGCAGGCGGCGCCTCGGGTGGCGTGGCTCAGCTCTTCGGTCGTGAAGCCTGGGTCGGCCTGCGCGGTGGCTTCGGCGAAGCAAAAATAGGCTACGGTCTGACTCCTTTTGATGACGTGCTCGGTTGGGCTCACCATCAAGGCGCGAATAGCTGGGAAAACCGTAACAACGGCGTCGGCGGCGGCGCTGGATTTGCCAAGCGTGATTTATTCACCAACTACGTTAACTCGACCGGCTGCACCAGCAGCGCATTCGATGCACGCTACGGTAACTCCATCAGCTATGCGATGCCGACTATCAATGGTTTCAATATGCGTACCCAGTATTCGCTGATCGGCGAATCAGGTTCTAGCAGCTGCACGGGTTTCGATACGGCATTACGCTACGCCGCTGGCCCAATTCGTTTGGGCATCACGTATGCGCTGCATAAGAACTTCACGGGCCTTGGCTCGGTAGTTGCCAAGCACGATCAAGACGCTTTGCGCGGTTACGCGTCATACAACTTTGGTCCAGCGATGATCGATGCAACCTACGAGACAGCTCGTTACAAGCCAGCCTCCGGCACGCTTAAGTACAAATACTGGGAATTGGGTGTATTAGCACCGGTCGGCGCATGGACACTTGGCGCGCAGTACAGCCAACGTGACAACGGTCTGGCCGCTGGTTACAACGCTGCAACGCAGGCGCTGACGGTAAACGGGGCAACGCTCGCGAACTGGAACAATGGCGGTGGCAAACACCTCGCTATTACTGCGGATTACGCACTGTCGAAGCGTACAACGATTCGTTCGTACTATGCACAGCTCAAAAACGAAACGGGCGTCAAAATCAGCGCTCTTTCGACCGGTCTGTGGCATTCGTTCTAAGGTAGCAATACTTTCGACAAATCAAGGGGCGCGCAAGCGCCCTTTTTTTTGTCCTGGGAGGGTACTTCAAGGCGATAATTCATATTATGGATGCCATCATATTTTCTTTTGACCGTGCACTTAGAACGCTTTCCGGCAGCGCGCATTCGCGCCGACCCAGCCCAGCGACTGACTTGGACGAACCAGCGTTAACAGAGGGCGAGCGCGCAGAATCGATTGCAATGATGCGAGTGAATCACGCTGGCGAAGTCGCTGCCCAAGCGCTGTATCAGGGTCAGGGACTGACGGCTCGCAGCCGCGAGATGCAGGGCAAGCTAGCGCACGCAGCGGATGAGGAGCTCGATCATTTGGCGTGGACACGCGAGCGCCTCGCGCAGTTGGGTGGGCGGCCAAGCCTTCTTGACCCGCTATGGTACACAGGCGCTTTCTTGGTCGGCGCCGTCGCTGGCGCGATTGGCGACAAAGTCTCGCTCGGGTTCCTGCAAGCGACAGAAGAACAAGTCGAGGCGCACCTCGACTCTCATTTAAATCGTCTGCCACCAGACGATGCGGCTAGTCGCGCTATCGTTGAGCAAATGAAGCGTGACGAGGCGCAACACGCTCAGACCGCGCGCGCCCTGGGTGCCGAAACCTTGCCGTGGTCGTTGCAGGCGCTGATGCGAGTCTCTGCCAAAGCTATGACGACCGCGGCCGCAAAAATCTAGTCGCCACCGAGGCAGGACGCTCGTAGAGATCAAGCGAATTAAGTGGTAGCTTTGCTCTATAAGCGCGGCTGATCAGGGGCTAGCAGCGATAAATCATACGAATCGACCTACGCAAATTTGGGTGCCTAGCCCCAATGCAGCGAAGCGTTCAGGCAAAAGCTGTTATTCAGATTGGGTCGCTTGGCGACGACGATGAGGCAGGTTCTGCACCACACCGCGGCGCGCGTCGTTCGACATGGAACCCCAATTGGCGATCTCATCTAGCGTTCGTGCGCAGCCGACGCAGAGCCCGTCGCTCGGCTCGATGATGCAAATCTGGATGCATGGCGAGGGAACCTCCCCGACATGCGCATCCGTCCCAAATAAATCGCGAAAACTCACACTGCTATCATCATTGGGTGCCGATTATGCGGCGAACATTGTCAGTCGTTGCGGACGCGAACGATTCAGCCGTTATGCCACGTACGGACGCCAAAAGCACACCGATCTGCGGCAGAAACACCGGGCTGTTGCGCACGTCCGACCCCATCGTACCAAGAAAGCTTGGCGGAATGTCGGGCGCATCGGTCTCCACCACCACATTTGCAAGCGGGACGTCGTGCAACAGCGCCCGAACCCGTTGTGCCTGCGGAAAGGTCGCCGTCCCGCCAAAGCCCAGGCAAAAGCCCAGCTTCACGAATTCCGCTGCCTGCTGCGCGCTGCCGTTAAATGCATGCGCAAAGCCGCCGCGGACTTTGACGCGACGTAAGTGCTTCAGGATGTGATCCTGACTGCGTCGAACGTGCAGCGACACCGCAAGACCGAAATCCCGTGCAATCTTCAACTGCTCGGAAAAGAACCATTCCTGCTCCAACTGATTGAAATCGGGAATAAAAAAATCGAGACCGATTTCGCCAATTAAATCCGGCTTCTCGCGCTCGACCCAACGACGCAGCATGGAAATGTGCTCTCGCGAAGAATGCCCACCCGGTCCGGAGACCCACATGGGATGGATGCCGTAACCCGTCAGACAACCATAGCGATCCCGCGTTGCCTTGGCTTGTGCAAAGTGGTCAACATGCCCCGGAAGATTGATGATCGCCTCGACGCCACCTGCTCGCGACTGCGCAACGACCTCGTCACGATCTATGTCGAATTCGGGCGAATCAAGATGACAGTGACTGTCGATCCACACTGAGGCTATGCCGCCCGCTTTGCGGCCAACGCGCGATTCACTCGCGAATGTGGCGCGCGGCCCAGCGCGTCCGAGATGAACTGACCTGCGGCGCACACCCTTTCGAGATCAATTCCCGTCACAATGCCCATCCCATGAAGCATGTAAAGCACATCTTCGGTCGCTACATTGCCCGTGGCACCCTTGGCGTAAGGACATCCACCAAGCCCCGCCACCGACGTGTCAAACGTGCTGACGCCCAGTTCGAGGCAGGCGAGCACATTAGCGCACGCTTGGCCATACGTGTCGTGAAAATGACCGGAAATCTGGGCGAGCGGAAACACTTTGGCGGCTGCCTCAAACACCGCCGAGGCGAGCGCAGGCGTACCCACGCCAATCGTGTCAGCGATGCCGATATCGTCGCAACCGAGATCGGCGAAACGCATCACGCAATCGACCACCGCTTCAATCGATACCTCGCCCTGATACGGGCAGCCAAGCGCACACGAGACCGCTGCGCGGACGCGCATACCGTTCGCTTTCGCCGCTTCGGCGACCGGTCGAAACCGCTCGATGCTCTCGGCAATCGAGCAATTGATGTTCTTCTGCGAAAACGCCTCGGACGCCGCCCCGAAGATCACCACTTCATCGGCCCTAGCGGCTAGCGCACCCTCAAAGCCCTTCATATTCGGTGTCAGCACCGAATAGATCACGCCGGGTTTGCGCACTATCCCCGCCATGACCTCGGACGACGTTGCCATTTGTGGCACCCATTTGGGGGACACGAACGACCCGGATTCGATGTTGCGAAAACCGGCATCGCTCAGCCGATTGACCAGTTCAATCTTGACCGAGGCCGGCACGTCCTGCTTCTCGTTTTGCAGTCCGTCGCGGGCACCGACTTCGACGATGTTGACGTGCCTGGGATATTTCATAAAACTTCCTGAGGGGGCCTCTAAAAAGTCATTTTTGGGGATGTAGTGTTAGGAGCCCGGAGCGCAGCAACCGGAATGTACGTCGTGTGTACATGAGGATTGCGAGCACCGCGCGACGACACAATACGCCCCACAAATGACTGTTTAGAGGCACCCTCAATAGCCTACGTTGGGATCAACGATGCCCGACACGACGTCGCCTCGTT
>JBBRVM010000119.1:0-9120 GCA_038246865.1 Burkholderiales bacterium | reverse complement strand
GGTTTTCTTCAGCGTGTGCCAGTCGTTGGCGAGCGTCTGTTCGTTGATGATCCGGACGCGATCGGTGTTGAGCGGATGGTTTGATTCGGCGGTCATGTGCGGGCGGTGTTCAAGAGCTTTGTCCGCCAGAGTTTATCGCCGCCCTACTTGGCACCTGCCTGCTCAAGTATGACAACCGCCTCGCGATAATCGCGTGACGTTGCCAGTGTCGGCCGCTGCAAGCCCCAAATGCGAAGCGATTTCCTGCGTTGACGGCGCAAGCAGTGCGCTAGCCGCAGCACCTCATGTTCTCCCCGTGGTCGTCAATCACGGGATCAAACTGGCGGCTGGCTTACGACGTACCGATGCGCCAGTGCCAAGCTCGCCCTATACGGTCGCCGCCTCACGCACGGTCGCGCTCGCGCTTGCGTCCGCCCCCTTGATTCCCAACCGATCCAGCGCTGTGGCCAGTTGCCCCACCGTGCGATCCACGTTGTGCCATTTCTCCAGCCCAAACAGACCGATACGAAACGTCGCGAAATCAGCAGGCTCATCGCATTGCAGTGGCACACCCGCCGCCGTTTGCAAACCCTCAGCCAGAAACTTGCGACTTGACTGCAACTCAGCATCCTCGGTGTAGCTCACCACCACACCCGGCGCCTTGAAGCCCTCGGCCGCCACACTCGGAATACCACGACTCTCGAACAGCGCGCGCACTTTCGCCCCGAGCGCAATCTGCTCGGAACGTACGCGCGCAAAGCCGTACGCCTCAGTCTCTCTCATCACGTCGCACAGCCGCGTCAGCGCGTCGGTTGGCATCGTCGCATGATAGGCATGGCCGCCGTTTTCATACGTCTCCATGATCTGCAACCACTTCTTCAGATCACAGGCAAAGCTCGTGCTCGTGGTGCCGTCGATGGCGGTGCGGGCGCGCTCCGAGAGCATCACCATCGCGCAGCACGGCGAGCTCGACCAGCCCTTTTGCGGCGCGCTGACGAGCACGTCAACACCGGTGGCTTCCATATCCACCCACATCGCGCCCGAGGCGATGCAGTCGAGCACAAACAGCCCGCCAACCGCATGCACCGCATCACTCACCGCGCGCAAATAATCGTCCGGCAGGATCATCCCGGCGGACGTTTCCACATGCGGTGCGAACACGACGTCAGGACGCTCGGCTGCAATCGTGGCAATGACTTCAGCAATCGGCGCCGGTATCCAGGTCGCCTGCTTGCCCGTGCCCGTGCGACGAGCCTTCAACACCGTGGAAGAGGCGGGAATGTGCCCCATGTCAAAGATCTGTGTCCAGCGATAGCTGAACCAGCCATTGCGAATCACCATCGCTTTTTTGCCGGTCGCAAACTGGCGCGCCACCGCTTCCATACCGAACGTACCGCTACCGGGCACCAGCACCGATGACTTGGCGTGATACACGGTTTTCAGGATGCGCGAAATGTCCTTCATCACGCCCTGAAAGCGCTTCGACATATGGTTCAGCGCGCGGTCGGTATAGACCACCGAAAATTCAAGTAACCCATTCGGGTCAACGTCAGGAAGCAGTCCAGGCATGGTGTTCTCCTTGTGTCCGCAGGCCGGGGTCAAAAGCAACCGGTGGGCGGGTTGGTGCGTTTCGGGGGGTAGACGATAGCACGCACTCCTGTCTCGCGCTCGCCCGCTCCATCAGCCAACGTGACCAACACAAAAATGTGGGGTTGCGAATTGTCAATTGGTAACACATAAGTTACCATTGGAAATGCTGAAACTTCGCGAATATCAGGACACGGACGGCCATAGTCCGTTCGCCGAGTGGTTCAGCGATCTCGATGTGACGGCGGCTGCGAAAGTGACCGTCGCGGTTGCCCGACTCGAACAAGGCAATCACTCAAACGTAAAAGGCGTGGGTGAAGGCGTTCAGGAGTACCGCATTGATTTCGGACCCGGCTATCGGATTTATTTCGGAACCGATGGCGACATACTAGTCATTCTGCTGGCAGGCGGCACCAAGAAGCGCCAGCAACGAGACATTGACGCGGCCAAGGCGCGCTGGGCCGACTACAAACAGCGCAAAAGATTGGAGAAGTGAAACATGGCTCTGACTAGAGACTTCAAAGCAACCGTGCAGGCGCGCGTACAGGCGGACCCCGCATTCCGCGACGCGCTGCTGCGTGAAGGCATCGAAACCCTGCTTGGAGGCGATGTCGACACCGGCAAAGCCATCTTGCGCGATTACATCAAAGCAACGGTTGGCTTCGAAAAGCTGGGAGCCGAAACGGGCTCATCTGCAAAGAGCCTCATCCGCATGTTCGGTCCCGCCGGTAACCCACAAGCGCGCAACTTGTTCGCCGTGCTTGGGCAGTTGCAGAAGGATGCGGGGCTTACTTTGCGGGTTACTGCGCAGGCGGAGTGATTCTTCAGCACGCAAAAGACGCGATAGCGCAACTTCAAAATTTACGTAAAGTGGATATCGAAACATGAGTCTTTCGGGCGTTAGATCAAATCGTGGTGACGGCTATCAAACATTGGTGGCATTTGATTGGGCGTTGGATGTGCTGACCAACGATAAGTACGCCTACTTAGAAATTGACTCAACTGCGCTTGACGCAAGAGGCTTACCGATTGCGGTTGACGACGTGGTGATCGGTCTCGCCGACGGAGGAAAAATTTGCTGTCAGTCCAAAAAGAACCAAACGCACTTTGAATCGTGGAGCGTCGCTGATTTAAAGGATGAATTGAACAAGTCCGCACGCCTAATGAGTGGCGATCCGAAGTCACGTGTGCGTTTCTACACGCGTGGCAATTTTGGTGCGATTGCCAAACTTCAGGAGCATGCTGCGACCCAGGCTAATTCAATCGCATATGAAAAAAGTCTTACAAAAGAGCACCGAAAGACAAATACCGATCTAGCCGCGAGTATCACGACAAGCTGCGGGCTGTCTACGTATGAATTTCTTCAAAGAACGAGCTTTGAAAGTACGCGTGAGCTTGACCGCATGCAGGACCTTATCAACGAACGTTTAGTACGTTTGGTTTCAAACGCCGAAGGGGCATTCGACGCGCTATGGACTCGACTCGACAAGCTTGGCAGTCGAATTGGCTATGGCACAAGCACGAACGTAGTCGACTCCCACCGCCTGACGAAATCAGATCTCATTGGCATTGTGAATCGCGCTGGCGCAACGATAATTCCACCGCGATCACAACAGGAGCTCGCGACTAGTTTTGCAAGCACGTCAGCAATTGGACGCAGTTGGTGTCGCGACATCGCCGGAAAGCGCATTCCCGTCCTCTCCGTAGGCGAGTTGATCAACGCAATCGATCGGAAGGAGCAATCAGTTTTGCTCACCGGCAAGCCTGGCGCTGGAAAAACATGCATTCTTCTTGCGCTGCAAGATGCACTTGAGGCGCGTAACGACATGGCTTCGCTCTTCATTCAAGCCCGCGAGTTTGCTGGTTGCACAACTCCAGAGGCACGTGCTTCACAAGGACTACCTGCGGATTTAGTTGGTTTGATTGGAAGGATGGCAGACAGCAAACAGTGCGTGGTGATCGTTGATTCGCTTGATGTGCTGTCACTGTCGCGAGTGCACGGAGTGCTGGAATATTTTCTGGCGCAGATAGATCGCGTACTCCTAGTGAAGAACGTTACCGTCGTCGTCGCATGCCGCGACTTTGATCGCAAATACGACAGCCGCATTTCGGAACGCAAGTGGGATCGCAAGGTGATGATCGCACCGTTAGATTGGGAAATCACCGTAGCTCCGATCGTGGTGGAGAGCAACATTGACCCCGAAATACTTGATGCCACGACTCGCGAACTGATCCAGAATCCCAGAGAGCTTGCGCTGTTCGTTGATATTGCAAAACATACTGGTGGTTTCAACGTTGTTACGAGTCAGGCACTGAGTCAGAAGTACCTGCGGACGATTGTTCAGGACGATCCGGCGTTAGGTGACGGCGCAATGGTTGGCATCGAGCAAATGGCTCACAAGATGCTGGTATCGCGACGACTGGACTTACCCCGAGCTCAGGTTCTGCTGGTTGAGAACACAATTACGCGTCTTTTGAGCGCTGGCGTACTGCATCAGACCGCAACGGGCAACTTAGAGTTCGGTCATCAAACATTGCTTGACTCGCTTGTCATCAGCGGCGCTGAACGAAGCGAATTGACGCTTAGGGCGCTGATAGAACAACTGCCCGCGGTGCCGTTTGTCCGTCCTACGATTCGTGCGTATGTGTCATCCCTCGCGGCGGGCGATCGAGCGAGTTTTCGTAAGCAGTTGCGAGCAGTATTTGACGGTGAAGCAGCGTTTCATATCAAGCGATTGATCGCAGAAACGTTGGCCGAACAAAAACCACAAGACGATGACTGGTCGTTGATTCAGCACCTGCATCGTAAGCATCGTGAGTTGTTCAACTCGTTGTACCGATGCGGCACTTTGAACGAATGGCATTATTTTTGGCTCAAGCATTTGGTTCCATATGCCGTTGCTGAGCACGATCAGCAATGCCTTGAGTTGCATGCGCACCAAATCGCAAACTGGAAAAGGCTCGACCCAGTTGGTGTGCTGTCTTTTTGGGTTGAAACGTTAAAGCTTGAGTGGCTGGATCGCGATAGGATTGCCAGAACACTAGCACACGCTTTAAGTGATTTTGATTCCACGGTGGATGCCAGCGCAGAAGATTTGATCAGAGAACTTCTGTGTCGGCCACAACAGAAGCATGACCGGCTGGGTAAAGCAGTTTGCCGCTGTTTGAATACGGGTGGGGCAACAGACGATTTGCTCTGGCTCTACGTTGCTGGTGATGTATCGGATGAGGACGTTTTGAAATATCACTTCGATCAGAAACTCAGATGCCAACCCCACGAATTTGGGGCAGACGACTTTCTTGAACGCCGAATGATGCAGTCTGATGCTCTGCTCGAAATGGCAATTGGCGACATAGAACGTTGGAGTGCGCTCAAGCACCGGACTTACTCATCTCGACGTGGCTTTCGAGAGGGATTTTTGTCTGAGACTTCTTACGATGCCGCACATAGCAGTCACGCCATGCGGCACGTGTCATCTGAAACCATATTGTTCAACGCAATGCAAAGCGCGATCCTCCGGCACGCGAAGTTGCATTCAGCGTGGTGGGTGGCGAATCGCGGGCGTCTTTGCCGAAGCGACGAAGGCGCAATCCGCTATTTCGCGATTCTGGCTGTTATCGATTCGCCTGAGAGCAACGTCGCAGAGGCAAGTAGTCTGCTTCTCGACAAGGATTTGCAACAAGCTCGGTTGCACTCCGAGGTTTTCACTTTGCTTCGCGCTGCATTTTTTTATCTCAGCGAGAACGACCAAGAACGGGTACTAGCAGTCGTCTTGACATGGCGGCAGGATGATGGCGCGGAGCCTCCGCAATGGGTACGCCGCGAGCGCGCAGAACTACTGTCGGCTATTCCAGCGTGTCTAAGGCCTCGTTGTGCGCAAGAGGTATTGGACTCGTGGGAAGCGACTCACGGCCCCTGCATTTGCCAACCGCGAATTCATTCCCACGGTGGGATGGTGGTTCCACCGTTTTCTTATGAGCGGTTTCTAGAAATGTCGGACGCGGGCACGATCAGCATCCTTTCCCATTACCAAAGCGACATGCAGCGCGACTACGAGCACGACTTCCTTGTTGGCGGAGCTGAGCAAGTTGAAAGGCAGTTAAGCGAAGCTGCGTCCCGCGCCCCGCCTCGTTATCTTCGTTTACTTGTTGATCAATGGGCAGATATTCCCGAACGATTTACGGATGACATACTTGATGGAACTGCAACCTATCTCGCTCACAAAAACGGGCGGCTTGAATTTGATGCGACAAAGTGGGTTCCTGTTGACGAACCTGACGCTTGTGGGTTGGCAAGCTCAATCCTCGATGAGATTGAAAGGCATCCTCTGCGCTGGCGTCACAACCGGTCGGCCGCGAAAGCTCTGGCGGCATGTGCGAACGTGATCCTTAACGCAGAAGACGCTTCGCGATTGCTATTTGCAGCAGTCGGTTTTGCGGGATGCCCAGAGTCACAAGATGATAAGGACGGTATTGAGCACGATTTAGTCTTCGTTGGTATAAACATGGCCCGCGGTGACGCGGCACAAGCGGCACTCACTATCGCGGTGAATTTTGCGAAAGCGAATTTGCCGTTCCCGGAATTGCTTGTTCCGACCCTGACGCGTTTTGCGCTCGATTTGAACCCGGCTGTCCGAGCTGTGATTGTTCGTGAGCTGCCTTATCTTCAGAGTGTTTCATCGGCGCTGGGATGGAAGCTTTTTGAATTGGCACTGCGGGGCGATGACGAGCGTTTATGGGCGGTTGCAGAGCCTTGCCTCTACTATGGGTATCACGCGCGGTTTGCTGCTATTTCTGGGTTTCTGAATGAGATCGCTGGAACAGGGAAAGGAAAATCGCTGGAGACTTGGGGACGTATTTCAGCTCTCGCGGTCTTGTCCGGTCTAATTGGCCCGTCAGTGTTCATCTCACAGTTGCACACGCTGTCAAGCGACGATGCGTGGTGCGGCGCAACGTCAGTCTGGACTGCCAATGCAGGAAACCCACAACACAGCGAGAAGTGTTTCGAAGGCTTTACGACCGGGTTGAGCATTGACGGCGCCACTAGATTGTTGGTAGCGCGTGGTATGAACATGATGTTTCGCGGAGACGAGCCAGTGCCTCTTGTCCCAACATCGGTAGTTGATCTCTACTTCTCTGCACTAGAGGGCGAAAAGAGCGATGACCGCTTCCATTTGCATGGGTTTGACGACTGGCTCAATTCGACCTGCCGACTCAGACCGGATGAGACGCTTGAGTCGACCGAGCGATTTGCTAATTTTGTGGAACGTACGAAGTATCCTTTGTACGACCATGGCGCGATTTCCAAATTGATGACCAGCTTTTTTCGCGAAGCGGAAGAACGAGAAGAGTCAGACGAAGGCGTCATGCTCAAGCGAGTAATTGCAGTTCAGGATAGGTTCTTGGCTATTGGGCTTTACGGTTTGGATGAATGGTTGCGGGATGCCGAACGGCCTTAGCGACAAACCGAAAGACCTTGCCTTTCAGAAATGCCAGCGCTAATCGATACAGTGAAGGCAAATTATTGCGGCGCTCTCTCCACCAATCCCGCAAATCGCCGAATCAAAACCGCGAGCGACCCCACTTCCAGCTTCGCAAACAAATTGGCGCGATGCGTCTCAACGGTGCGTGGCGACAGTGTGAGGGCACGACCGATTTCCTTGTTGGTCAGGCCCGCGACGATGAGGCCGAGCACTTCGCGTTCTCGTTCTGATAGCAGGGCGTAGCGATCGCGGGATTCGCGGTCGGCGTTGTTGCGTTCGCGGGAGCGTACGTGTTGGCGCACCGCGTTCTGCAGGGCCTCCAGCAGCACCTCGTCGTCGACCGGTTTTTCGAGGAATTCGGCGGCGCCGGATTTGAATGCGCGGCGGCACATCTCGACCGTGCCGTGGCCGGTGAGCATGATGATGGGCTGGTCAACGCCTTCGCGCACCAGCGTATCAAGCACGGTGAGGCCGCTGATGCCGGGCATGCGCACGTCGAGCACGATGGCACCGACGCTGGTGCGGTCGAAGTCGCGCATGAAGGCTTCGGGCGCGGCCCAGGTCTGCACGCGCAGGCCGACCGTGCTGATCAGCAGCGCGAGGCCGTCGCGCACGGCTGCGTCGTCGTCGATGAGGTGGATGAGGGGCGACAGTGATTGCATGGTGCTCATATCGTGCGGCTCGTATTGGCCGCCAGCGGCAGCGTGACCGTAAATTCTGCGCCGCGTGGCGAGCGGTTCTGCGCGCTGATTCGTCCGTCCATATGGGTGACCAGCGATTCGCATACGCTCAAACCGAGACCCAACCCCAATCCATCCATGCGGGTCGAGAAGAACGGCTCGAACAATCGCGGCAGCACGTCTGGCGCGATGCCCGGCCCATTGTCGGCGACGCGCAGTTCGCCGTGCGTTGCGGTTTGTGAAATGGTGAGCGTGAGGCGTCGGTCGTTGGTATCCATTTGATCAAGCGCATGCAGCGCGTTGGTCGCAAGGTTGTGGATGACTTGCTCCAGCGCGACGGGGTCAGCAAGCACTTCAACGTCGCCGTCACTCACAATTTCTGTGGTCACGCGATGCTCGCGACATTGCGGCTCCAGCAGATACAGCGCGTCGCGCACGGCCTCGGTCAGACGCACGGGAACGCGCGCGGCATGCGTGTCCGGGCGCTCGACCGTGCGTCGCAGGCGCGTCAGCACGTCGGAGGCGCGACGCGCCTGCTCGCTTGCGCGTTGCATGGCGGTTTGTGCGGTGTCGATTTCCGGTGGTGACTCCTTGAGCAGGCGCACGGCGGCCTGCGTGTTGGCGAGCACAGCGGTGAGCGGTTGATTGAGTTCGTGCGCCATGCCCGCTGCAAGTTCGCCTAGGGTGTTGAGGCGCGCGACCTGACCGAGCCGCAGCAGTTCTTCGGCACGCGCCCGTTCGCTACGCTGGTGCATGAGCGTGGCGAGCGCCGCCAGCAACGCCGCGGTGCCAAGCACCCACGCGATCATCCCACGCCACGGCAACTCGGCCCAGCTGACGTAACGCATGACAACCACGTCGAATGGCTGGCTTTCGGTGGCGAGATGCTTGCGAAAATCAAGGCGCCAGCGTGTGTCAAAAATCTGGCCCGCTTGCAGCACGAACGATTGCCCGGCGTGCTCGAGCGTGACACGCACCGCGCTGTCGAGGCCACCGAAGCCGTCGCAGACGACGTCCCAGTCGTCGACCTCGCCCGGGTCGAGGATGTTGTTCATGTTGTCGTCGAGGCCGATCTCGAGGATGAAGCCAGCGGTGGGATTGCACTCGTTCAGGGTGTCGCGCATGCGGATGAGCGAGTTCTTGCCATTGACCGCGACAGTGCCATTGCGGCCATTGCAGACGAGGCCGGTGGTCTGGATTTCGGCCGTGTCGAGAGTGCCACTTCGGTTGGTGTCGAGGCCCGAGGTCACGACCCAGCCGCCGTCGACGCCACATTGGTTGGTCGCGGCGACCTGATTGACGAGGCTGTTGAAGCCGTTATTGCCATTACAGACCAGCGCGGTGTCGGCGACCTCGGCCGCATCCAAGAGCACATTCGCGTTGGTGTCGGG
>JBBRVM010000118.1:0-9130 GCA_038246865.1 Burkholderiales bacterium | reverse complement strand
GATCGCAGCAAGGACGTGATCAAGTCCGGCGGCGAATGGATCAGTTCGATTGATGTTGAAAACATCGCGATGGCGCATCCGGCGGTGATGATGGCCGCGTGCATTGGTGTTCGTCATCCAAAGTGGGATGAACGGCCGATTCTGGTGGTCGTTAAAAAGCCAAATGCAGAAGTTACTGCTGCCGAAATCATCAGCTTCTACGACGACAAGATTGCCAAATGGCAGGTGCCGGACGACGTGCAATTTGTGGACGCCATTCCGCTCGGAGCGACGGGAAAAATGATGAAGGCCAAGCTGCGCGAGCAGTTCAAGGATTACGCGCTGCCGGGATAGACAGACACTGGGCATGAGTAGTTTCAGGTGCCGAAATTTCTAACTTTGCAATGGTACGGGAATACGTGCAGAGTCACAGCTTCGCGCACCTTGACGTTCTCTTCACATTGAGTTTCTAGACTGCCATCTTCGAAACTTTGAACGGAGCCACCCATGTCACTAAAACTATTTTCAGTAGCGTTCGTATCGCTCGCGATGAGCGCTGTGTTGTTCGTGCCGCGCGCTGACGCAAACTCTGCAAAACCGTTAACGCAAACGCTGAAAGTGTTACTCGTTGTGAGCAGTGAGGGCCGCGATGGTGGCAAGACACGACCGGGCTTTGAGATGGATGAGTACGCGCAAGCCTATCTCGTCTTTCGTGCCAACGGACTCACGGTCGAAGTCGCGAGCCCTGCAGGCGGTGCTGTAGAAGCGGATCGCTTCAGCGCAGAGGACGATCACATTAAAGCAATGATGAGCGATCCGGATGCGCAGTCACTGCTTCGCACAACGCGTCGCACACAAGACGTGAATGTGGGCGAACATCATGCGATCTTCGTGATCGGCGGCAAAGGTGCCATGTTTGATTTGCCGAAGGACGCGGCGCTGACGCGATTGCTGGGGCAACACGATGATCGTGGCGGCGTGCTCGCTGCGGTTTGTCACGGGCCTGCCGCATTTGCGAATGTTCAACGTGCCGACGGAAAGGCCCTCGTTGCAGGTCGCCGTGTGACCGGTTTTACGAATGAAGAAGAGGCGACTTTCGGTAAGAAATGGGTGAAAGAGTATCCATTTTTGATCGAAACAAAACTTCGTGAGCAAGGCGCGATGTGGGAAGAGGCATCGTTGATGATGCCCAAGTTGGTGATCGATGGCAACCTGATCACGGGTCAAAATCCATTCTCAACCGTGCAGGCAGCTGAAGCGACTGTCAGGGCGCTGGGGCGCACGCCTGTTCAGAGATCGATGTTCAAGGAAGAGGCGAGCATGCAGCTTGTGCAACGTTGGCTCTCAGGGGATCGCGACGCGGTTCGCAGTGTTCTCAAAGCGGAGACAGCGCGCTACAAAACCGATTTGATCGCTATGCTTGGTGTTTATCAATTCAAGTCAGCGACGGAGGACGCAACGCGTCGCCAAGCCCTCTCAATCATGGAACTCGCCGAGCCACACATGTCGCATCCGAAGTTGCGTTTAACGATTGCGGAGGCGCATTCTGCGCTCGGAAACGACAAGGCGGCGCGCGAAGTGCTCACAGCGTTAATGGCTGATGAACCCAATTTCAACGAGGCGAGACAAGCGCTCGACGCTTTGAAACGTTGAAGTCGAACCCCGCGCTGCACATTCTGGTGGTGGAAGATCATGCACCGCTCCGCGAACAGATCGTCTCGCTGCTCGTGCGCGCGGGACACCGTGTTGATGAAGCGTCGGACGGTCGGCTCGCGCTTGCAATGGCGCTGGATCAACCGCCCGATGTGTTGCTGCTCGATCTCGGTTTGCCAGACCTGGATGGTGTCAGACTGTGCAAACAATTACGCGCTCAGGCAGCAGCGCACATCCCTGTGTTGATGTTGACTGCGCGCGATGCGCTGTCCGACAAACTCAACGGTTTTGCTGCGGGCGCAGACGATTATCTGGTGAAACCGTTTGCGAGCGAAGAGCTGCTCGCGCGCATCCGTGCGCTCGCGCAACGCAAGAGCGCGGGGCAGAACTACGTGCTGCGCATTGGTACGCTCGCGATTGATCGGCGCGCGCAAGAGGCAACACGTAACGGCACGCGCCTAGCGTTGCCACCCACATCATTTTCGATTTTGCTTATGCTCGCGGAGAGTTTTCCACGCGCTTTAACCCGCAGCGACATCGTTCGCCGTTTATGGAATGACGAATCGCCCGAATCTGATCCGCTGCGCACGCATCTCTACCAATTACGCCAGGCGCTCGACAAACCGTTTGCGAAACCGATGCTAAAGACTGTTCACAGCGTTGGTTTTCGGCTTGAATCCGATAGCGCACCATGATCTATCCGCGACGTCGAATACAGCATCGCTTAATGCTTGCGTTCGCAATATTCACACTCGGCGTTATCGCGCTGTTTGGATTATTCGCTATGGCATTTGTCTACACAGTGGAAGACAAATTTATGGAGCGCTTGCTTGAACAGGAAGCGGCGCTACAGCGCACCCACTTTGCGAGTCATCGCGAGTGGACGAAGCCGGGTGCTCAGTACATTACGCTGCATCGAGATCGTGCGTCATTGCCGGCAGATCTCGTTGATTTGCTAACGACAACGCCCAAGCGGCGCGAATTCTCGGGCCGCGAGGGACGTCACTATCACGTCCTGAATTTGGTTAAAACTGGCGAAGCACCGTGGCTTGTTGCGGAGGTGAGCCAACAACTCATCGTGCGTCCGATCATGCCGCGTTTGCTGCGCTGGCTCGCTACGTGGGGCTTTGCTATGGTCGTTTTGTCGCTCGGTTTAGCCTGGTGGCTCGCGCGTAGTACGAGCGCGCCGCTGGAGCGATTGGCAGCACGCATTTTGGTGGCAACGCCTGAGAGTTTGCCAGCGCGTTTATCGGAGGGAACGCGCAACGATGAGGTCGGCGCGCTCGCGCGCGGGTTCGATGCGTTGCTCGCTCGTACGCGAGACTTCATCGAACGCGAACAAGAATTTACGCGCGACGTTAGCCACGAACTGCGCACGCCGCTTTCCGTGTTGCGCATGTCGATTGAGAGATTGCAAGCTGACCGATCTGTGTCTGTCAATATATCGACTCAGCTTGCGTCGATGCTCGCGGCCATCGTTTTCATGGAGCAAGCGGTCAACACTCTGCTCTTGCTCGCCAGAGAATCAAAGCGTGAAGCAGGCAAACCTATTGCGATTTTGCCGCTTGTAGAGCGCTGGATTGTCACCCACGCGGATTGGCTGGATCAACAAGCGTTGCAAATCGATTTGCATCTATCGCCAAAGGATGAAATCGCGTTGCCTGAATCGGTGTTGCAGCTGGTGCTCGCCAATCTTCTGGTCAATGCGTTTTCTCATGGCACTGCGGGTGGCAAAGTGATCGTGCGCATGCAAGCGGGAGAGCTCACTATCTGCAATCCCGCTGCCCCGCTGCCCAATGACGCAGGCGATGCGTTTGTGAAGCGCGACGGCAGTACAGGCTTTGGACTCGGGCTCTCGATCGTTCAGCGCCTGATT
Source organism: Burkholderiales bacterium (assembly GCA_038246865.1). Lineage (GTDB taxonomy): Bacteria > Pseudomonadota > Gammaproteobacteria > Burkholderiales > Casimicrobiaceae > Casimicrobium. The sequence continues at coordinate 5,622 of JBBRVM010000118.1, read as the reverse complement.
GAGCGACGGGGTGCGCGCATCGTCGTCACTTACGTTGACGGCTGGACTTGCATACGCATTACTGATGTTCCGGCGTCTTGATGATTTACTCACATGGTCCAGCTAAATTGAGTTGATCTCTTTCATGATTCATGTGCGCAATCAGTTGCGCACAACCTCGGTATGCTGCTTCAAATTTCTCTCTGCTTGCGCCACGTCAAGAATGTGCTGCTGGCAATCGCGTGTGTGTCGTTCACCGCTTGTTGTGGGGCTTCGTTCGCATCTTCAACAATGCCTGAAATTGCGACCCTTCGCAGCGATCTTGCACATTTGCTTGATCAAGAGAAACTATCCGGCATTATGTATTCGGTCGTTGATTCAACAACCACCGAGGTGGGTGCGCTGGGTTTCGCGAACGTCAAGAAAGCACAACCGCTGCGCGCTGACGCAAAAGTACATGTGGGATCAATCGCAAAAACACTCGTGACGCTCGGTGTGTTGCGTTTAACGACACGCGGTGTGCTTGACATCGATGCGCCAATCTCCATGTACGTAGCGCAACCGCAGCTCAAGAACGCGTGGACAAATACGGTGCCCGTCACGTTGCGGCACTTGCTCGATCACACTGCTGGTCTGCAAGATATTCGTCTGCGGCATCTTTTCAGCTCGAAAAACGCACCCGATTCGCCGCTGCTTCAAGCGTTTGAAGAGGACGCTGCGCTGCTCACACTTCGCACAAAACCGGGCACGCAGTTTTCCTACACGAATTGGGGGCATACGCTCGCTGCGCACGTGATCGAGACGGTTACTGGCGAGCGCTACGAAACATGGTTTGCCCGCGAGTTGTTTGCAGCGCTTGAAATGCGCGACAGCACGTTCGAGTTCATATCGCAAATTGGCGAGCGCTTGGATGATCGTTTGGCGTGGGGACACGTTGATGATCTATCCGTTGTTGCGTCGATGGCAATCGCGCCGAGACCCGCTGGACAACTTGCAACGACCGCCGCCGACATGGCGAAGCTGATGCGATTTCTCATGAGTGACGGACAAATCGCGGGGCGTGAATTTGTCCGCGCGGATTTAATGCGCGGACTCGGTGCCGCGACGACAACGGATGCAGCGCGTAGTGGTGTGAGAACAGGGTACGGACTAGGCGTGTTCACGCGAGACCGACACGGTGCGGTCGGTCTGTGTCATGGTGGCAGTACTGCGGGTTTTCGAGCGATCTTTTGCGTTTACCGGGATCAACAACGTGGTTTTTTCATTGCACAGAATTGTGATCGCGAGAATGCTCGATACGATCTTTTCGAGCGTCGAATGATTGAGCATCTTGGTGTGGCTCATCGATTGATCCTAATTCCACCGCCGCACGTTTCACCATCGCGCGAGCCGTGGCAGGGTCGCTACGTGCCATCGCCTTCACGCTTTGAATCTTGGGCGTTGCTTGATCGACTACTGGGATACTGGTCGCTTGATGTAGAAAACGCCCGGCCAACGTTGACGCCAGCCGCGGGCAAATCGCGTTTAATTGAAATCGCGAGTGACGGACTGATCCGTCAAGATGATCGCGTGCAACCCTCGGCGGTGCTCACGCGAGGCGACGCAGGTGAATACTTGATTGGCGGTGGTTATCTGACGCTTCGCAAAATCAGTGACGTCGAGTTCTACGCGTTGTGGACAAGCGTTGCTGCCGGACTCGCTGGACTATTGCACGGGTTCGTTGTGCCGATCTATCGCGCGATACGTACACGCACCGCTCCAGGCTCTCCCGCATTTATCGCGGTAGCGTCGCTCGCGGTCGCTGTACTCGCGCTGTTCGTGCAGCCCTGGCAAATACTCGGAGACAAAACGTTTGCCAGCAAGTTCCTGTTCGCGGCCACCCTTGCGTTACCGCTGCTATTCATCGCGCAGATTGTGCGCAGTTTGAATCAACGCAATAGGCCTTTGGCGTCACGAGTTGATGTCGTCGCGGCGTTGTTTGTGTTGCAGGCTTGCGCGGTTCTATTTGCGTTTGATTTATTTCCTGCTGCGCTATGGTATCTGTAAATGCAGCTCGCTCGCGGGACACAAATCAGGGACTCGTGCGTTGAAGAATAACTTTCTAAGTATTTACACAATCATTGTCACGAAATTCAAAGCAATCATAGGTAATCAAGAGCCTGATCCTGGGGGAATGTCAACATTTCGTTCGATCGCGATGTCGCGATGGTGTTTCAGAGCTGCGCGCTGTATCAGTCGATAAGTGTCCGCCAGAACATCGCCTTTGGTTTGTCGTTGCGCAAAGTGCCGAAAGCAGGGCAGGAGGCGATGATTGCACCCGCCGCCAAGCTTCTGCTAATTGAACCTTTGCTCGACCGCAAACCCGCGCAGCTCTCCGGCGGGCAACGCCAGCGTGTCGCGATGGGCCGCGCACTTGCGCGTGAGCCACAAATTTTCCTCTTCGACGAGCCGCTGTCGAATCTCGATGCCAGGCTGCGCGTAGAAATGAGGAGCGAAATCAAGCTACTGCACAAGCGCCTCGGCATAACCACCGTCTACGTCACCCACGACCAGATTGAAGCGATGACGCTGGGCGACAAAATCGCGTTTTGAAAGACGGCGTGGTGCAACAGTTCGGCACGCCGGACGAGATTTACAGCTGACCGGTCAACACCTTTGTCGCGGGCTTCATGGGCTCGCCGCCGATGAGTTTGTTTCGGCGACGCTCTCGATCAACGACGGCAAATTGTGCGCAGAAATTACCGTTGGGCCGAGCGCTGCGAAGCGCGTGCAACTAGCGCTCAACGGGTTTGATACATCGACGCTGGACCTGCTGATCGCGACAGGTTCGTCCGTGCTGCGGGTCTGCGCTCTGAGCACTTGACGGACACCGGACGCAGCAGAGGCGCTACGGCGAACCTAACCGTTCCCGTTGATCTCGCGGAACCGACCGGCGCAGATACGCTTATTTTCATCACGCTCGGCGGCGCATGTTGCATAGCGCGGCTGCACCCCACTGCGGTCGCCGGCCGCGACGAGGTTGAACTAGTCATCGACACCAGCGCTGCGGTGCTCTTCAATCCGGATAGTCAGCATGCCATCGCCTTCGCTAACATCTAGCTGGCCACTTGTTTTTCTGATGACGATGTCATAGACTTTGTAGCGATGCGTACAGTTAGCTGCGCACAATCAAGGTCACGGGGGATTTGCGTTACCGGAGTTGCCCATGCAGCCCAGCGGTGTAGTCATAAAAGTTGTTGAATCTCGTCCGGCCGTGTCGACGCGTCGAACCATGATGACCCGGTCAGAGGCGCTGGGTATATTAGTGGCCGTCCTGATAGTTGCGATCTGGCTGCTAGCGTCATGGACGGCAACCGCTGCCGAGATCGAACTTTCCGTGTCCGCAGGCGCCATCTTCGGCGCTAGCTGACGATCCAGGCCGTGTGGCGCACGATGAGGTTCGCCACCTCTATACAAAGTCCGCAGCCGTTCTGTGTTCCCACTAGAGGCGAACGACAGCGGTTTATCACCATTCCGTAGGGTGGATAGCCGCAGGGGTTCCACCTCGTTGACTCTCGTGCCACGACGCGATCAAAACGACTTCGTCAGTGTGGATGCCGGAAACCCTTGGGGTGTCCGGGCTACGGCGCTACGTCCTATCGCGCTCATGCCGCCAGCAACTCACAGCGCGAAATTTTTGCGAGTACAGCGCCCATCGATTCACGAGCAATGGCCGTATCGTAACTGGCTTGACCGCGAAGCCACCAGCCATCGCTGAGGCCAAAATATCGGCACAGGCGAAGATCGGTGTCGGCCGTGATGGCACGCTTGCCGGCCACGATGTCGCCGATGCGCTGCGGCGGCACGCCAATGTCTTTGGCGAGCCGATATCTGGTCAAACCGAGTGGCTTCAAAAACTCTTCGTCGAGCATTTCGCCGGGAGAGACGGGGGCAACTTTACGCATGTTAAAAATCCTCTGCTGCTAATCTGGGGCTAGTGGTAATCCACAATCTCAACGTTCTTTGGGCCGTCACTCGTCCAAACAAAGCACACTCGCCATTGATCGTTGATGCGAATGCCGTGTTGGCCCTTGCGATTGCCTTTGAGCGCTTCGAGTTGGTTGCCAGGCGGCACGCGCAAATCGTCTAGCAGCGCAGCCAGATCAAGCTGCAGAACTTTGCGCAACGCGGGACGCTCAATGTTGACCCAGCGCCGAACACGGTTACCGTCGAACAGTTCCTTCGTGTCCGCGCATTTGAAGGTCTTAATGGACATGAAGAATGTTAACGTGAAGCGTTATTAACGTCAAGCATTCATAGTCGTTTTTACAGTACCGTCGGCTGGGCCAAGACCCAGCGCGTGCGTGGCGGGTAGGGCGCGCCACAGAATCCACTTCCTCCGCAGGAATGACAGCAGTCAAATTACTATTCCGCAGCGGTTCCACCTCGTACTCCATCGCGCTGCGACGCGATCAAAATGACTTCGTCGAAGTGGATGCCGGAACCCCTTTGGGTATCCACCCTGCGGCACCACATCCACTCGCGTACCGCCCCAACTGTCCCTGTTACTGCCCGAAGCTGGCAGCCCGTCAATTGTTAGTCATTGCGCCTTCGTGACTAAGCGGCACGAACTGACCCCACCGATATATTGCAGCTCGATAGGTTCTGTTGCTTTCGCGCGGGGTCCAGGTTGCCCCGGAGTCGGTCGAGGTGTAGAGCTGGCCGTTCTGGACCGCAGCGACGAGCTTGCTACCATCAGCGGAGGAGGCGACGGCGTACCAGCCTCTGTTGATGTCGCGCGGGGTCCAGATCGAGCCAACGCTTACGCTCGCGCCAAGGTTCCCGGCGTTGACCGATTGGCCCGCGTTCTGCGCGAGCTTCCAGCCGCCTGCGCCCACGCCGGAGACCCGCACGATATCGCCCGGGTTCGATGCCGTTGGCAGCGTAACTGTCACCTGACTGGAGCTGGTCAGCATGTACCCGGTATTCGGGTGTGCCTGTTGTGTGGTGCCGACGACCACCTGCCATTGACTGGCAGAACGGATCGCATAGGGGCTGGCCGCGAGGGGTTGTAGTGGTGTCATCTCGGGGTCGATGCCGACCGTGATGCCGACGAAGTACGGTTGGTCGAATGCCGGAGTGAGCGGGGTGTATCCGGAAGGGGTTCCACCTCGTGATCTCCCCCGGCGTGACGCGTTCAAATTGACTTCGTCGGTGCGGATGCCGGAATCCCTTTGGGTGTACGGCCTAAGGCGCGAAGTTGCCGCCGCAATTGGTGTTGAGGTAGGTTCGAATGTCGGCTCAGGTGCGGCTGCCAACGACCGCGCCATTGGTGACCGCCGTTCCGGTGAGGCCGAACATGGCGCGCAGTAGCATGACGCCGTCGCTCGCGGGCAGTGTTGAGCCATTGCCGTCGATGTCGAGCGCGGCCAAGTGGACGAAAGGCTGAATCTGCGCCCACGTGGTGCGCGGCGCGCCGGTTACGGTTGCGCCATTGGTCACTGCGGTATCGGTGAGGCCGAGCATCACGCGCAGGAGCATGAGGCCGTCGGTCAACGCCGTGTTTGACTGGTTGCCGTCGATATCGAGCACGCAGCCCTGAGTGACGCCAATCGTTGCGTGCCAAAAGCCGGGGCTCAGGACAAAGCCGGCGCTGGTGCTGCG
>JBBRVM010000117.1:0-9175 GCA_038246865.1 Burkholderiales bacterium | reverse complement strand
GCTCCATCGACATGCGTGCAGGCACTTCGTCCCGTAGACCCGCAAATTCCGGTGAAGTCCGCCACGCACGCGGCGCATGCACCATGTCGTCGCCCAGGTAGCGTGCGCTGAACACGCGTCGTCGCGTTGCGCTACCCGGAGCGGCATGCAGGGTGAGCATGTGAAAGGCCACCAGATCACCCGGTTCCAGTGGCCAGCCGATAACTCGTTGTTGATTTTCTGGCAGCGACATATCGGGAATGTCGGCAAGCGCACCTTCAGGAAACCACTTCGCCTGTTTCGTCATGAACGTTCGCGGCATGTACCAGGTGCCGTCGTGCGAGCCCGCCAGAAACTCAAGCGTCGTATCGCGCGGCACGGGGTCGACAGGGATCCAGAAACTCACGTTCTGGCGCCCATCAACGTTGTAGTACGGCTGATCCTGATGCCACGGTGTTGGCTGTCGCGTGCCCGCTTCTTTCACCAGCAAATGATCGTGATAGATGCGAGCGGTGGCACTCTTCATCAGCGCCGCCGCGATGGCAGGCAGCGCTGATTCACGCATGATGCTTTCGTATTCGGGAATGCGCTGCCAGTTACAAAAATCTTCGAAGAAACGCCCCGGATCGTCGGCAGTGCTTGCGACCGCAGCCAATGGGCCGGGTTCTGCAAGATTGGCTCCAATGCCTCGGGTCAGCATCGTCACCTCTGCCGCAGTCAACGCGCCGCGAATGACCACTGCGCCATCGCGCGCAAACTGCGTTACCGCATCATCGTCAATCAGGGTTGGAATCGCTTTCATCGCGAAACAATACCGCAAGCGGCAATCGGTGGTCGCGTACGGCACAATTCCCGAATTCAAGTCACGTCAGAATATCGCATGCAACCGCCGTCACTACCGTCACGCCGCCTGCTTTTGGCAGGACTCGCCACGCTGCCGTTGTCAACACCGAGCTTCGGCCAAACTGCCGCCCCGGCCCCCGCGCCTTCGCCGACCGAAGAAGTCCCCTACGTGCAGACGCCGCCGCTCCTGGTGCGCCGCATGTTGCAGATGGCCGAGGTCACGCCTCGCGATTTACTCTGGGATTTGGGCTCAGGCGATGGCCGCATTGTTATTGCTGCGGCGAAAGACTTCGGTGCGCGTGGTGTTGGCTATGAAATTGACCCTGCGCTAATTCGCGAGAGTCGAGTGCTTGCGCGAAAAGCCGGCGTTACGTTAAAAACGCAATTTCTCGAACGCGACTTGTTTGAGCTGGCGTTCTCACAGCCTTCGGTCGTGACGCTCTACCTGCTGCCCGAATACAACGCCAAACTAAAGCCATTGCTGCTCGGGCAAATGCGGCCCGGTTCTCGCGTGGTGTCGCACGAATGGGATATGGGCGACTGGTTGCCGGACGAAACCTTGTTGTTTCCTGCGCCCGACAAGCCGCACGGTACGAAGAAAGAGCATCGCGTGATGCTGTGGGTGATTCCGGCATCGGCGGCGGGCCGTTGGCGCGTCGCTCTGGCGAACCAGCAAGAGGCTGTCGAAGTCGCGATTGAGCAGCACTACCAGGCCGTCACTGCGTCCGCGAATCGTGGCAAAGTCCTCTGGTCAAGCTTGCGTGGAAACGCGCTGTCGGTGGCGTGGCAAGACGAAAAGGCACGCTGGCTCTTGCGTGGCGTTGTCAGCGGCAATCGCTGGCAGGGCGATGCGACGAAGGTAGGTGCGTGGTCGAATTCGACGTCACAACAATCTGCCCGATTCAACGCAATCAGGCAATGATTCCATTTCCAAATCAATACTGACTTTGTCGCTTTCGCCTTGCCGTGCTCACGCACTGTCTGCGGCTCAGCTTCGCGTCACTATCGATTTGGAAACGGAATGAGACTGTAGCGTGGGCACCCCGTGCCCACGCATTGCTTCGCTTCAATGCTACGGTGGGCACAGCCTGCCCACCCTACAAAAGCTCGTTCTAAGTGGCCTGGAGGGCTAGTGTAAGCCTGCCCATAAAAAGCGCATCAACATACCCGCCTTCCCGAAAAGAGAAGTCGCGAAGGCGCCCCTCATGCTGAAAACCAAGCGATTCATAGAGTTTGATCGCGCGTGTATTGTCGGCATGCACGGTGAGCTCAACACGCGCATAGTTCGCCCAATGATCGGCATAGTCGAGGCAAGCATTCATTAGCGCTCGGCCAACGCCACGACCCTGATACCCATGCATGATGGAAATACCCAGACTGCACACATGCTTCTCGCGCGGACTGTCCGAAACGGCGTGAATGCCCGCATTGCCGACTACGCGCCCGTTTACAACGGCGGCCAATACCACCTGCCGCGTGCCGACATTTGCAGCAAGCCGGGTGCGCCACACTTCCAGCGACGTGTAGGGATGTTGCAGCGTCCCGTTGGAGGCGCTGCGATCAGAAAACACTTTGGCGAAAGCCTCCGCATCGTCCTCTGTCGCAGGACGAACCGTAATTTTCAGCGCTGCGGACTTTCGTTGCCGTTTCGGATTAGGCAGAGGCGGTGAGGCGGGCGCAGGCATGATCTGCGTATTCATGCGTGACATCACGGTGCCATCGACATAGCGACCCGCGTGCAGCAGATGCGCGCGCTCAACGCCCTCTTCCGCAAAGCCAAACGAGGCGTAGTAACGCTTGAGCGCAGTGCTCTGCGCGTCAACGATGACCTCGATGCGCCGCATTTGCAACCAGTGATCACAGGCCGCAATCGCTGCATCGATCAGCGCACGACCCACGCCTTTGCGCCGATAGTCGGGGCGAACGGCGAGCAGATCAATGGCTGCGCAGTGCTTGCGCCGGATGTGATTCGGATAGGCACGCAATAGCAGGATGCCAGTCAGCTCGTCGCCATCGAATGCGACGAGTGGCAGGCAAGCCGCGTCGGTATATTCCGCTAGCCGTTTCTCCCAATGACTTACTCCGCTGTAAGGAGCAACCGTCGTGAACGGCAGCATCGCCAAATCACCAAACAGCATCGCCAGAGCAATCGCATCGCGAGGCTCTGCACGACGAATGTATGGCGATGCGGGCATGGGCTACTTTTTCTTGGCAGGAGCCTTGGTGGCTTTGGCAGCCGCCACAGTTTTCGTCACCTTGGCTGCCGGGGATGCCTTTGTTTCAACCGCCTCTTTGCCCGGTTTCGGTTCACGCGGCGGGAAGTCGAATCCGACTTTCACTTCGTCCTTTTTGCGCTCTACGACCAGATAGGCTTTGAACGGTCGCTTGGTTTTGGTCGATATGAATTTGGTGAGCAAATCGGTCTTGCCATCGGTCAACAGCTTCACCATTTGCTCGCGCTCAATCGGCTGTTGCAAGATCACGCGCCCCGAGCGGAAATCGCATTTGCGCGGCTTCTCTTTCTTCGCTGCGACTTCGCAGATGTAGGCGGTCGGTAGCTCAAACACACCCGCGCCGCATTTAGGGCATTTCCCGATCGCCTCCATCGTCGAGAAGTCCACCGGATCAGCGCCTTCACCGACCGTGCCTTCATTGTCGTCCCAGTAAAACTCGATTTCCTGCTCCGCGTTCATGCGCAGATTGGCATCGAAGGTGCGGCCCAGTTTCGAGCGGAAGCCGGTCAGGCCCTCCACTTTTTTGTCCCGGATCAGTGTCTCCGCTTCTTCGGTCGACAGCTGGCGCCCCGCGAGAATTTTCCAGAATCCGAAGTCACATTTCGTACAGGCGAATTTCTTGTAGTTCTCTTTCATCGCGCCGCCGCATTTGGGGCAGGGCGTGTTCAAGTCGGCAAAATCGCCGGGCACGGTGTCGCTCTCATAGCCTTTGGCTGCGGTCACGATGTGCTTGGCCATGTCCCCGATTTCAGCCATGAAACTGGCGCGACTCACCTCGCCTTTTTCCATGCGTGCGAGCTGGGTTTCCCAATTCGCGGTGAGTTCGGCTTGCGTCAATTCCGGCACGTTCAGGCCGTTGAGCAGCGTGATGAGCGAGAACGCCTGCGGCGTCGGCTTCAACGCCTTTTCTTCGCGTACCAGATACTTTTGCAGGATCAGGCCCTCGATGATTGACGCGCGCGTCGCTGGCGTTCCCAGGCCCTTTTCGCGCATGGCGGCGCGCAGCTCTTCGTCGTCGATCAGCTTGCCTGCGCCTTCCATTGCTGAGAGCAGGGTCGCCTCAGAGTAGCGCGCTGGCGGCTTGGTTTGCAACTCTTTCGCGATGACTTCCGAAGCGAGCGGTTTCTCGCCTGCCGCTACGGGCGTCAGATTGCCAGTCTCTTCGGTGTCAGCCTCTTTGCCATACACCGCGAGCCAGCCCGCGTTGACCATCACCTTGCCTTCGGACTTGAAGGCTTCGTTTTCAACGCGCGTAATCCGCGTGGTTTGCTGAAATTCAGCGGAAGGGAAGAACACTGCCAGAAAGCGCTTCACGACCATGTCGTAGAGCTTTTCTTCGATCTCGTTCAATGCTCCGGCAACACCGCTCGCACGAGGTAGCTGCAAGGTCGGAATGATCGCGAAGTGATCAGAAATCTTCGAGTTGTCGAACACCCGCTTGTTGCCGGGGCGAATGTATTTTTTGGTGCGAATCTCGCGAGCGAAGGTGCCGTAACGATTGGTTTCTTCGAGCACTCTCAACGTTTCGCCAACCGTCTCAACATAGTCCTCCGGCAGCGCACGTGCATCAGTCCGTGGGTAGGTCAATACTTTGTGTCGTTCGTACAGCGACTGCGCCAATGACAGCGTGGTGCGCGCAGAAAAACCAAAGCGCGAGTTCGCCTCGCGCTGCAAGCTCGTCAGGTCGTACAGCAGCGGCGGTGCCTGAGTCGTTGGCTTGCTTTCTTCTTCAACAACCCCCGGCTTGCCTTCGCACTTGGCGGCAATCGCATGAGCGCGTGCCCTCGCATCCGTCTTTGCCGCGTCTGGCGTGTCAAAAATGCGCTCTGCACGCGCATGCTCGTCATCCGCCTTCTTGAACTTCTCGTCAAACCAGCGCCCGGCATATTGTCCTGCCCTGGCGTCAAACGTCGCATGCACTTCAAAGTAGGTACGCGCAACAAATTTGCGAATGCGCTCCTCGCGCTCCACCATCAGCGCGAGCGTCGGCGTCTGCACGCGGCCTACGGTGGTCAGGTGAAAGCCGCCGCTCTTTGAATTAAACGCGGTCATGGCGCGGGTGCCATTGATGCCCACAAGCCAATCGGCCTCTGAGCGGCAACGCGCCGCGTCGGCCAGGCCCTGCAATTGATCGTCGCTGCGCAACCTGGTGAAACCGTCTCGAATCGCGCTTGGCGTCATCGATTGCAGCCACAGCCGCTTCACTGGCTGCTTCGCCTTGGCATGTTCCTGAATCAGTCGGAAGATCAGCTCACCCTCACGCCCGGCGTCGCAGGCGTTGATGATTTGCGTGACATCCTTGCGCTTGATGAGCTTGGTGAGCTGGCGCAAACGGTCAGCCGTTTTCTCGATGGGCTTCAACGCGAAGTGCGTCGGAATGACCGGCAGTTTGGCAAACGTCCACTTGCCGCGCTTGACTTCTTCCTCTTCCGGTTCGCCAATTTCGACGAGATGGCCAACCGCAGAACTGATCACATATTGATCATTCTCGAAGTGGTCACCGTCCTTCTTGATGTTGCCGAGTGACTTCGCGATATCGCTCGCGACGGACGGTTTTTCGGCGATGATTAGGGTCTTTGACATTTTTTTAGTGTAACCAGAAACTCTGACACCCCGTGTTTCGACTCATCGTACAAGGGCTCAAACCCGCTACATTTGCGCCATGACACCTGACGATTTCATCAGCCACTGGTCGCCCGGTGGTGGCGGATACAGCATGAACGAACGCGCAGGCGCGCAATCGCATTTCATGGGGCTTTGCGCGGTGCTCGATGTTGAAGCCCCAAACCATAGCGACGACTACACGTTCGAAAAAGGCACGCTTAAGATCGGCCAGAAGCGTGGCTTTGCCGACGTCTTCAAGCGCGGCTGCTTCGGTTGGGAATACAAAGCGCCCGGTGGCGATTTAACCGGCGCGCTGCGTCAGTTGAAGGACTACGCCAACGCGCTCGACAACCCGCCGCTACTGGTTGTCAGCGACCGCCTTGCGTTTGAAATCTACACGCAGTTCACCGGTCGCCCGACCGAAATCTATCGCATCGCGCTCAAAAATCTGGGCGATCCGGCCGAGCGCGAACTCCTGCGCCGCACCTTTACCGACCCCGCCAGTTTTCAGCCAAAGCGCACCAACCGCGACATCACCGAAGCGGCCGCCAAAGCCTTCGCAGAGGTCGCCGAGCGCATGCGCGACGAGCGTCGTGAGCCACCCGAGCGCGTCGCGCACTTCCTCACTCAATGCCTGTTCTGCGTTTTCGCGGAAGACGTCGGACTGTTGCCCGAGCGGCTGTTTGAGAAGCTCGTCGCCCTGCAAGTCACGCCAGACAAACTGCGCGGCGCGCTGATTGATCTCTTCGAGAAGATGCAGCGCGGTGGCCTGTTCGGCATGGAAGCTATCCCGTGGTTTAACGGCGGGCTCTTTCAAACCATCAACGTGCCGATGATCACGCCGATGGACGTTGCCGCGCTCAAAACCGCGTCCACACTCAACTGGAGCGCGATTGACGTCGCTATCTTCGGAACGTTGTTCGAACGCGGCCTCGACCCGAAAAAGCGCAGCCAGCTCGGCGCGCACTACACCGACCCCGCGACCATCATGCGCATCGTTACGCCCGTGGTCGAGCGCCCGCTGCGCGCGGAGTGGGCGAGCGTGCGGGACGACATCGCGAAGATCATCGCGAAGAGCAAAAAGCACAACGATGCCGCGTCCCTCAAGGCCAAGGCCGCGCTCATCAAATTTCTGGATCGGCTCGCGGCGTATCGCGTGCTCGACCCCTCCTGCGGCAGCGGCAACTTCCTCTACCTCGCGCTGAAAACGCTCAAAGACATCGAGCACAGCGTGCACGTCGACGCCCAGGCGCTCGGGCTGGAACGCCCGCTGGATCTCGTCACCAGCCCCGCCAACGTGCTCGGCATTGAGTTGAACGAATACGCCGCCGAACTCGCGCGCGTCACCGTCTGGATCGGCGAGCTGCAATGGCGACTGAATCACGGCTACCCGTTCAAACAAAACCCGGTGCTCGAACCGCTTGATCATATTGAGTGTCGGGATGCGCTTCTTGCTCCCCTCGCCCTTGAGGGAGGAGGGGCTGGGGGAGAGGGTGACGGTGGCGACCCCAAGCCAGCGTTGAACTCCAATTCACCAGCCCTCTCTCCCCAACCCCTCTCCCTCCGGGGGCGACGGGCTCGAACCGAAGCCACCTGGCCGCGCGCCGACGCCGTGATTGGAAATCCGCCGTTTGTGGGCGGCAGCAAAAAGCGACGCGAACTGGGCGACGAAACTTTCGAAGCGCTGGCGAAGATTTATGCGGGCCGTGTGCCGCCCGGCGCGGATTTGGTTTGCTACTGGTTCGACAAGGCTTTGCAGCAGATGAGGCGCGGCGAACTTGTGCGCGCGGGACTGGTTTCGACGAACTCCATTCGCGGCGGCGCGAATCGTGAAGTGCTTGATGCCATCGTGAAAGACGGTGTGATTTTTGACGCATGGAGCGATGAGCCTTGGGTGAACGATGGCGCGGCGGTGCGGGTGAGTCTTGTAAGCTTTTCCTTGGATTCGTATGCGGCACCGTTAATTTTGAACGGCATAGCAACTACCAAGACCAATTCTGATCTGACGTCTGGCCAGAGTGGTGATAGCGACCTTACAACGGCGCAGCGCATTGCTGAAAACGCGAACGGGTGTTTTCAAGGCTCGCAAAAAATCGGTAACTTTGATATTGATGGCGCACTGGCTCGCGGATGGTTGTCCAAGCCAAATCCCCACGGCAAATCAAACCACAACGTGTTATCCGCTTGTTGGAACGGTATGGATGTAACTCGACGACCAAGAGGCGTATGGATCGTAGATTTCGGCACACGTATGTCGGAGCCCGATGCCGCTTTGTTCGAGGCACCGTTCGCCTACGTGCGCCGCGAAGTTTGGTCTGAACGCGTCCAGAATCCACGTCCTATTCGCGCAAAAAATTGGTGGTTGCACGGCGATCCGCAACCAGCGATGCGTTCCGCAGTCTCTGGTCTCGATAGATTTATTGCTACGCCGCACGTGTCGAAACACCGGATCGTCGTGTTCGTGCCGCGCACCGTTTTGGCAGACAAAATGCTGATTGTGACGGCCCGCTCTGACGACGCAACATTCGGCATCCTCCATTCACGTTTTCACGAACTTTGGGCGTTGCGCTTGGGAACATCGCTGGAAGATCGTCCGCGCTACACCCCAACCACCTGCTTCGAAACCTTCCCCTTCCCCGCCGGGCTGACGCCGCGCGATACGGCGCATCAGCGGACGGAGACTTTGGTGGATGGGGCGGTGATTCCGTTGTTTTCTGCCTCTCCCGTTGCGCCAGCGCGCGAACGCGCCATCGCCATCGCCCGCGCCGCCAAGCGCCTGAACGATCTGCGCGAGCGTTGGTTGAATCCGCCGGAGTGGACGGAGCGGGTGGGGGAGGTGATTCCGCTGGGGATGGCCGTGAGTCCGTACCCGGATCGCGTCCTGCCGCGTGCAAATCTCGGCGCGGCTGATCTGGCGGAACTGAAAAGACGCACGCTGACCAACCTCTACAACCAGCGCCCGGCGTGGCTTGCCGGTGCGCATGCGGCGCTGGATGCCTCCGTGGCTGCGGCTTACGGCTGGGCGGACTATTCCGTCGCGATGACTGACAACGAGATTCTCGCGCGTCTGCTCGCGCTCAATCACGAGCGGGCGGCGGCAGGCGTGATGTAGCGGTTGCAAACTCGTGTGAAGAAGCAGCTTTTCGCTGAAATGACCACTTAATTGGGGCTAGCGCCATATTTGGCTATTAATCGACTTACCGTCGTTTAAGCCTTTAGCCCCAATGCAGCGGTCATTCTGCTAAAAAGTCATATCGAAACCGCCGTCGGGTTTTCGCGGCCAATCCGTCTTTCCATTATCGGGCGCAACGTTGCTTTGCATCGCATGGACACTTTTTTCTTTCATCACGCAAATCGTCAAATTATGAAAATCTCTCTCCTGATCGGCGCGCTGTTTGCGCTCACCCTTTCACAGGTTCACGCGCAAGCGCCCGCCGGTGCCGACGTCTGGGGCAAATCGCCGCCCGCGAGTGACGACCGGTTCAGCAACCCGAAAAGCAAGCTCTACGCGGGTC
>JBBRVM010000116.1:0-9216 GCA_038246865.1 Burkholderiales bacterium | reverse complement strand
TGCTCGTCTCGTACGTCGGTTTGGGTCTGGCCTATTGGCATGACCTGGTGATCACCCATGACACCAAGGCGCTCATCATTGGCACCGCGCTCGTCTTGGGGAGCGCGCTTTGCTACGCGATCTACATGATGGTTGGCACCGGGCTCACGCGACGCATCGGCAGCACGCGGTTTACGGCTTACATGATGCTGGTCGCAACCGGGTTTGTGATGGCGCAGTTCTTCATCATGCGTCCCATTTCCGCGCTGGATTTACCGATGAAGATTTACGTATACAGCGTTTGTCTGGCGGTGTTTTCTACGGCGCTCCCGGTTTGGATGATGGCCGAAGCGTTGAAGCGGATTGGTGCGAGCGATGCATCAATGATCGGCACGATTGGGCCGGTGGTGACGATTTTTCTAGGGGCGCTGTTTCTTGGTGAGGAAGTCTCGGCGCTGCAGTTGATTGGGGCAGCGCTCGTGCTGGCTGGTGTGGCAATGATTTCGCTGGCGCGACCGAAAGCGGGACCGCTGGTTTCAACGCCGGATACGCCGCCGACACGCTGACAACGGTAGATTCGGACACGGTATTGGCTTACGCTCTGCGTTCGCCGCTTTATGAAATTTCACCATGTCGAGACTCGTCACCCGCAAACTTTTTGCATTCCTTCTAACGTGCGTTCTGGCGTCATTTGCAGTCGCCGCCGGGCGCGCATTTGACCGCACGCCACGCATCGCCATCATCTCAGCGTTTCAGCCGGAACTGACCACGCTGCTCGCCAATGTGCGAGGCCCGAAGAAACACGTTGCCAACGGCGTCGAGTTCACCACGGGCGCACTCGGTGGCAAACGCGTCGTGCTGTTTCTGAGCGGCATCAGCATGACCAACGCCGCGATGAACACGCAGCTCGTGCTGGAGCGCTTCAATGTGACGCATATCGTGTTCAGCGGCATCGCGGGTGGCGTCAATCCGGCGTTAAATGTGGGCGACGTCGTCGTCGCGGAACGCTGGGGGCAATATCTGGAAATCGTCGCGGCGCGTGAGGTGTCGCCGGACAAGTTTGCGATTCCCGGCTGGATGGACGCAGGGACGATGGCGAACTACGGCATGATGCATCCGCGTCCGGTGGGGGTGCGCTCGAAGGGTCGTGCGAAAGAAGAGAAAAAATTCTGGTTTGAGGCTGATCCGAAGCTGCTGGCGATGGCGCGTGCACTGGGCGACGTGCCGCTCGCTGATTGCGATGAGAAGAAGGTGTGCCTCACGACCAAGCCGAAATTGCTGGTTGGCGGCAACGGCGTATCCGGCCAGGCCTTTGTCGACAATGCGGCGTTCCGCGAATACACATTCAAAACATTCAGCGCCAATGTGCTCGACATGGAAACCGCCGCGACCGCAATGGTCACCTATGCCAACGGCGTGCCCTACATCGCATTTCGCAGCCTGAGCGATCTGGCGGGCGGCGGCATAGGCGAGAACGAAATCGACACGTTTTTCAAGCTAGCTTCCGACAACTCGGCAAAAGTGTTGATTCCGTTTTTGATGGCATGGAAATGAACGTTTAACGCGTTCTGGTCGGCCACTCTGGCGAGCGACTTTGGTTGCCAAGCCTTATTACACTGGGGTTCCAATGACTTTTTTTAGCAAGTCGACTTTTGGTATTTTGTGCCCTAAGCCCACATCAAAAGGCGCTTTCAAGTAATAGCTATGCAATGAAGGCTCCATTTTGATACCATTGTGGCTATTCCTCTCTTTTGGAGGCGTTATGGAGCCATTCATGGCAAATCTTTCAATTAAAGACGTCCCGGACGCGCTAGCCGAGCGCCTGCGGCAGCGAGCATTACGCAACCATCGCTCGCTTCAGGGCGAACTGATGGCCATCGTCGAAGCGGCCGCGTTTGGCCGGTCCATCCCAGCGCCGGAGCAGGCCAGCGCATACGCTGACGTTGACTCTCGCGCCACAGCGGGGGTGTTCGCGGTTGACCGCCGCAGCGGCGTCAGCGGCAACAGTGGTCGCAGCGGCAGCAGGACCATAGAGCAAATCGCCAGCGAGCATCGTGCCCGTTTTCCGCAGCCGTTTCGCGACGGACCGCTCGCGGTCGACCTGATTCGCGACGACCGCGACACGCGATAGGCGACCATGACTAGCGCACCCGCCCTGCTCGTCGCCGAGCCGCCCGCCACTTACCTGATCCGGCCGCCGCTGGTCGTGGATTGCAGCGCCTTGGCTGCCATCCTGTTTGACGAGGCCAGTCGCGACGACGCGCTGCGACATCTTTCCGGCAAGACGCTTTTTGCGCCCTCGCTCTTGAGCCACGAAATCGCGAGCGTTGCGCTCAAAAAGCGCCGCCTCGGGTGGGACGCCTCCTCCATCGCGCTCGCCCTCAAAGATTTCGCCGACTACCCCATTGAGCTGCGACCGACCGACATCGTCACCCAATTCGACCTCGCGACCCGCTACAACATTTCGGCTTACGACGCCGCCTATCTTGCGCTTGCCGCCGAGATCAAGGCACCGCTGGCCACCTTCGACAAACTACTTGATGCCGTCGCGCGCGAGCACCTGCAAAGTCTGCCATGACGACCGCCGCCACCGCCACCGGTGGAAGAAAGCGAACCGCGCTTCGTGTGGAAACGATTGTTGGCGACAAACGGGGACAAGTGGGCGGATGTGAAAGTGGTGGCGCTGCGCGACCTCTCAGGCGTCGGCCTTGGACTCTTCGCAGCCGATGGGTTTTATCCCGACTTTTTGTTGTGCCGCAGGATAAGCTCGATTTACTGCAAAACGGGGTGCCTGGCTGGCAGTTTTCAGTACCCGTTCGCGATTTTATGGTGACGGGCACGAGCGCGGCAGAGATCGCCAAAATTCGACCAGGTTTCACCTGGGCGAGCGGGCCCGATGTGTTGCTGCATCAGGACGCCAACGGTGATTACGCTGAGGCCATTTTGCGAAAGCTCGCCTTACTGCTGTGACGCAGTCGCGTTGGACGCGGGCAGGGTCAGACTTTCTTCGCCCGGTGCCACTTCGTAATCGTGACCTGTTTGCCGCGCGCGACTGTTAGCGTTGCTGGCGGCGTGTCTTTGGTGATTGTGCTGCCGCCCGCGATGGTGCCGCCTGCGCCTATGGTTACCGGCGCAACGAGCACGCAGTTTGATCCGACGTGTACATCAGCCTCAATGACCGTGCGGTGCTTATTCGCGCCGTCGTAGTTCGCCGTGATACTGCCCGCGCCATAGTTGACGCGCTCACCGACGGTGGCGTCGCCAAGATAAGCGAGATGGTTGGCTTTTGCGCCCTTAGCGAGCGTTGAGTTCTTGACTTCGACAAAGTTGCCGATATGGACTTCGTTACCCAGCGCAGCGCCCGGACGCAGGCGGGCGAACGGGCCAATCAGTGCGCCCTCGCCTACCGAGCAGCCTTCGAGATGGCTCATGGGATGGATCGTCGTGTTCGCTCCGATGGACGCGCTTTTCAGAACGCAGTTCGGGCCGACGGTAACGTTGTCGCCGAGCGTGACGTCGCCGATGAACACGCAGCCGATGTCGATGAAAACGTCGGAGCCGGTGGTCAATTTGCCGCGCACATCAATCCGTGCTGGATCAGCGAGAGTCACGCCTGCGGTCATCAAGCGAAGCGCTTCCGCTCGCTGAACATCGCGCTCCAGCGCGGCGAGTTGCACCTTGTCATTGACGCCAACGATTTCCATTTCACTTTCCGGTTGTGCCGTCGCCACGCGCAGACCATCCACAGCGGCCATCGCGATCACGTCAGTCAGATACAGCTCGCCCTGCGCGTTGTGCGGCTCCAGTCGCGCCAGCGCACCGTGCAGCCACGCAGTCGGAGCAGCCATGATGCCCGTGTTCATTTCATTCAGCGCCAGCACCGCCACATCGTTCGCAGCCAATGCATCCTTGTGCTCGACAATTTTGACGACCTCACCCGCTACGTTGCGCACGATGCGGCCATAACCGGTGGGGTCAGCCACGTTGCAGGTGAGCAGCGCGAAGGTTTTGTCGTTGACGAGCGCGGTGAGGGCGGCCAGTGTTTCCGTGCGGATGAGCGGCGTGTCGCCCGTCACCAGCAGCGTGACGCCGCGATCTGCAACCGACGCCAGCCCCACCGCAGCTGCATGCCCGGTGCCGTTCTGTGGCATTTGCAACGCCCACGTCAAATCGTGATTCGCAAACTCAGCCTTCACTTCATCCGCGCCATGCCCAACCACCACGACAGTCAACGTTGGCTTTAATGCGGCAACGCTTGCCAGCGAATGCGCCAAAAGCGGTCGGCCCGCCAACGGCTGCAGCACTTTCGGCAGCGCTGACTTCATGCGGGTGCCTTTACCTGCGGCAAGAACGATGACCGAGAGCGTTTGATTCATCTGATAGAACGATGTGATGAGAGTTTGCAGGGATTCTACGGAGGCGGCGCGGCGCAAGACTTCCTACAATGCGAAGTGTCATTTCGATACAGTTCAGGATGTGCCCGATGCCGCTTCGATCTCTTTACCGTGCGCTTGCCGCCATTTTCATTGTCACGCCGCTGACCGCCTTCGCCGCCGACGATTGCCAGAATCGCGGCGAACTCGACACCAACTATTGTGACGAAGACAAAAATCTGGTCGCTGAAGCCCCCAAAGACAAGGCTAAATGGAAGGATCCGAATACGCTCGTCTTCGCCTACACGCCAATTGAAGACCCGGCCGTTTACGCCAATTTGTTCAAAGGCTTCACCGAATACCTCGCGGCCTGCACACAGAAAAAAGTGGTGTACTACACCGTTCAAAGCAATGCCGCGCAGATTGAGGCGATGCGCTCGGGTCGTTTGCACATCGCAGGACTCGCGTCTGGTGAAACCGGCTTTGCCGTGAACCTTGCGGGCGCTGTGCCGTTCGCGATCAAGGGCAACAAAGACGGACCGCGCATGTATCGTCAAGTGGTCGTCGTGAAGAAGGAAAGCCCGTTCAAAGTGCTCGCCGACTTGAAAGGCAAGAAGGTTGCGCACACCGCGCCGTCGTCCAACTCCGGTCACCTCGCGCCGCTCGCCCTGTTCCCGAAAGAAGGCATCACGCCGGGCAAGGACTACAACATTCTGTTCTCGGGCAAGCACGACCAGTCGCTGGCGGGGGTGCTCAAGGGCGATTACGACGCCGCTCCAATCACCAGCGACATCTACGACCGCTGGATCATGCGCGGCCAGATGAAGGCCGATGACACGCGCATCATCTATCGCTCGGGCCAGTTCCCAACCTCGGCGTTCGCACACTCGCACGACCTGACACCGGTGCTCGCGGACAAGATCAAGAAGTGTTTCTTCGACTACAAGTTCTCACCTGAGTTACAAAAGGAATTTTTAGGCGATGACCGCTTCCTGCCAGTTGACTACAAAAAAGACTGGGAACTGGTACGCGCAGTTGCCGTCGCCTCGGGAACGCCGTATAACCGGGCACAATTTGACAAAGAAACTGCGAAAAAGAAATAAGGAGATGACAATGAAAAAAGTATTGATTGCCGCCACTGCGTTTGCACTGCTGGCCACCAACGTCTGGTCACAAGCGACGTGCAAAAGCCGTGGCGAACTGGACGCTAATTACTGCGACGAGAACGGCGATATGGTTGCCGATCTGCCGAAGGACCCGAAGAAGTGGAAGGATCCGTCGACGCTCGTTTGGGCCTATACGCCGGTTGAAGATCCTGCCGTTTACGAAAAAATCTTTGCGCCGTTCACCGCGCATCTGGCCGCTTGCACAAGCAAGAAAGTCGTGTTTTTTCAGGTTCAAAATAACGCAGCCGAAATCGAAGCGATGCGTTCGGGACGGTTGCATGTGGGGGGCTTTTCGACTGGGCCAACGGCGTTTGCAGTCAACATCGCGGGTGCGGTTCCGTTCGCCGTAAAAGGCTACGAGAAAGACTTTCAGGGATATAACCTGATCGTTGTAGTCAAGGCCAGCGGTCCGATTCAGTCAATGAATGACCTCAAGGGCAAAAAAGTAGCGCACACATCGCCATCGTCGAACTCCGGCAACATGGCGCCACGCGCGCTGTTCCCGGCGCTTGGCGTGACTCCTGAAAAAGACTACACCGTCCTCTATTCCGGCAAACACGACTCGTCAATCCTTGGCGTACAAAAGGGCGACTACGACGCTGCCCCGGTAGCTTCCGACGTGTATGAGCGCATGGCGCGACGCGGGCAAATCAAGGAAAGTGATTTCCGCGTTATCTATCGCAGCAAGAAATTCCCGACCTCGAGTTTCGCCTACGCGCATGACCTGAACCCCAAACTGGCCGACAAAGTGCTCTCGTGCTTCTACGACTATCGCTTCACGCCTGAGATGGTGAAGGCGTTTGACGGCGCTGATCGGTTCTTCCCGATCAATTACAAAACAACCTGGGAACCGGTGCGCGCTGTAGCTGCTGCAGGTGGCGAAAGCTTTGGCAAAGCGGCTTATCAAAAAGAGACTGAGCGCGAAGCGGCTGCGAAGAAAAAGTAGTCGTTGAAAAACGTGACGGGTGACGCGTTAACGGTGATGCATCGAGTCACAACCTTGCGTCACACGTCCCTCGTCACCCGTCACTGATCGCTTTATGTCAACGCTCTCTATCAAACATCTCGTCAAAGAATACGTTCCCGGCAAACCCGTACTTAAAGACATCTCGCTCGACATTGAAGGCCGCGGGATCACTGCGATCATCGGGCCGTCTGGCACCGGCAAATCAACGCTGATCCGCTGCATCAACCGACTTATCGACCCGACCTCTGGCGAAATCCTGTTTGAGGGGCAGGATCTCGCGAAGCTCTCGGGGCAGCCGCTGCGTGAAGCGCGTCGCCGCATCGGCATGGTGTTTCAGGAATACAACCTCGTGGAGCGGTTGACCGTGATGGAGAACGTGCTTTCGGGGCGCCTCGGTTACATGAATGCGTGGGCTGCGTGGCGACGTAACTTTGACGAAGCTGATATTCAGAAAGCGTTTGCTCTTTTGAAGCGCGTGGGCCTAGCGGATTTTGCCAATCGTCGCGCCGATGAGCTCTCGGGCGGGCAACGGCAACGCGTAGGCATCGCCCGCGCCGTGATGCAGTCTCCCGGTTTATTGCTGGCCGACGAGCCTACGTCGTCGCTAGATCCGAAAACTTCGGTGGAGATCATGGAAGTGATGCGCGATCTGGCGGCGGAAAACAACATCCCGGTGATGATTAACATTCATCAGGTTGACCTTGGTAAACGCTTTGCGCAACGCGTGATTGGCATGAGCGAAGGGCTGGTGGTTTATGACGGTGCGCCGGAGGGACTGGATGGCGATATCCTCAAGCGGATTTACGGTGGGCAAGATTGGCTTGCGACATGAAGTTTGTCATTCTGAGTGCGGCGAAGAATCAGGTGGCAGGCAGTTGTTTCTGTGCTTTGCAAAGTTATGTCGTGTCGCTGACTGATCCTTCGCTAGAGGCTCAGGATAACGGGATGAGTCAATGAAACCAGGCTCGCCGACTCTGAACGGGCTGGACGGGGCCGTCACCCGCGCTGACTTTTTCGCGCCGTCACTTGGCAAGCGCCTGGCATACATCGCGGTGTTTGCCTATCTCGTCTATGCGGCAGCTACGCTCGGCCTGTCCCTTGATCGGATCGAAAAGGGCGTCGGCTACGGCGTGCGTTTTCTCGCGGGATTTTTCCCGCCCAATTTCACTGAGACCGACATCATTCCCGGGTTGCTCGAGTCGCTGCAAATCGCGTTTCTGGCGTCTTTGTTTGGTACGGCTCTGGCGATTCCGGTTGCGGTGCTGGCGGCGCGCAATCTGATGCCGCCCTGGGTGAGCTGGCTAGCGCGGTTGCTCATCATTTTCTGCCGGTCTTTCCATCCGGTGATCATCGCCATCATCGCGGTGAAGGCTGTCGGGTTCGGCGCGCTGGCGGGCATCATCGCGCTTACGTTCGCAAGCGTCGGCTTTGTTGGCAAGCTTCTTTCCGAAGCGATTGAGGAAATCTCGCTAAAGCAGATTGAGGCGGTGCGGGCAACCGGTGCGTCGTTCATGAATGTGATCGCGTTCGGCGTGGTGCCGCAGGTGATTAATCGCTTCATCGGCTTTGTCGCCTACGAAACCGACAGCAATTTGCGCAACTCGACGATGGTCGGCGTGGTCGGTGCCGGCGGCATTGGCGGCACCTTGTTTTCGGCGTTTCAGCGCTTCGACTACAACTTTGTTGCGGGCATCATCCTGTGCATCATCGGCCTGGTGATGATTGGCGAAGTGCTACAAATTTATGTGAAGCGGGTGTTTCGCTAATGGTGGGGCGCTCCGCTTCCCTAGAAATGCAGCAGTGGATTCGGTTCACGCCGCTGCAGCGCCTTTCGCGCTTTGCTGTGTTCTTCGTCATGGCAGCGGCCATCGCGTGGGCACTAAAAACCATCGAGATCATTCCTGAATTTTTGTACGACGCGCCGGAGCAGGTGGTCGACATGGGGCAGCGCATGTGGCCGATCGATTGGGCGCACTTCTGGCCGGTCGTATGGCCCGCGCTGGTCGAGACCATGCATATGTCGGCAATGGCAACCATCCTCGGGCTCATCATGGGGATTCCGGTGGGCTTTCTCGCCGCCCGTAACGCCACGCCGTTTATCTGGGTGAACCTGATCGCAAGATTTATTTTGGTGGCGACACGTTCCATTTCAACATTGATTTGGGCGCTTTTCTTCGTGGCGATGTTTGGGCCGGGACCGCTTGCCGGAGCGCTCGCTATCGCTTTCCACTCCATCGGCTTCATTGGCAAGATGTTCTCTGAAGGCGTGGAGGAGGCCAACAAGGGCAGCATCGAAGCACTGCAAGCTGCAGGCGCAACCCGCATGCAGCAAATCGTGATGGGTTACTGGCCGCAAGTGCTGCCGACGTTCTGGTCGGTAGCCCTGTTCCGCTGGGACATCAATGTGCGGGAATCGGCGGTGCTTGGGCTGGTCGGTGCTGGCGGCATCGGCATGGCGCTGAACGCTGCGATTGATTTGATTCAATGGCAACGCGTAGCCCTGATTCTGTTCACGATCTTCATCGTAGTCATCCTGATCGAAACGATCGTGACACAAATTCGCAAAAGGGTGATTTAAAGCACTCTTCAGACTCGCTACTTGGGTCAGATATTCCTTAAACTAAGTGGTCTCGCTTCCCCCTCCGCAGCCACCGTGATTTGATATGAGCGCCGATCCGTCCGGGTTCCCCGCAAAGCCCGATCTTCCAGAACCGGTTCCCGCGTCGTCGGC
>JBBRVM010000115.1:0-9216 GCA_038246865.1 Burkholderiales bacterium | reverse complement strand
TATCAGCCTGAATCCATCGTCTGCGTTGAGCCGGGAGACATGCGGGTTTGGCAGGCGCTAAACGTGACGGCTGCGAGCGCCAAACTGCCGCTAGACGTTCGCGCGGATCGCCATTTTCTGTGTTCGCGTGAAGCTTTTACAAAGTGGGCGGGTACCAACAAGAGTCTGCGCATGGAGTTTTTCTATCGCAACATGCGGCGTGAACACAACGTTTTGATGGAGGGCACTCAACCGCTCGGTGGCCAGTGGAATTTTGATAGTGATAACCGCAAGAGTTTCGGCAAATCGGGGCCGGGTGCTTTGCCAAAGTCGCCGCAATTCGCGCATGACGAGATCACGGGCGAGGTGCTGACGCTGGTCGGCCGCAAATTCGCCGATCACCCGGGAACACTGGAAAACTTCAATTGGCCAGTGACGCGCGTCGAAGCGCTGATTGCGCTGAAAAGCTTCATTGACGACCGCCTCGACAACTTCGGCCCGCATCAAGACGCGATGTGGGCGGGAATGCCGTTTGGCTGGCATTCGCTGTTGTCCACGTCGCTTAATCTGAAGCTGCTCAACCCGCGCGAAGTGATCGCGGCGGCGGAGGCGGCGTTACACGAAAGAAAGCTCGATCTCGCAGGCGTCGAAGGTTTTATCCGGCAGATTCTCGGCTGGCGCGAGTTCATTCGGGGCGTGTACTTTCTCGACATGCCCGCGATGAAAACTGACAATCATTTCGGCCACATGAACGCGCTGCCAAAGTGGTACTGGTCGGGCGATACGGGCATGAATTGCTTAAAACAGACCGTCACGCAGACGCTGGAATACGGTTACGCGCACCACATTCAGCGCCTGATGATCACGGGCATGTTCGGCGTCACAGCCGAAATTGAGCCGCAGCAGTTGTGCGACTGGTATCTCGCCGTTTACGTCGACGCGGTGGAGTGGGTGGAGCTACCGAACACGGCGGGCATGGCGCTGTTTGCGAACGGCGGGCGCTTCACGAGCAAGCCCTACGTGGCAAGCGGCGCGTACGTGAAACGCATGAGCAACTATTGCCAGGACTGCCGTTACAAGCCGGAAATCAAGTCCGGGCCCGGCGCTTGTCCGATGACGACGTTGTACTGGAATTTTCTGGATGGTCACGAAAAGACGTTTGCCGCCAACCCGCGAACGTCGCTGATGGCGAAAAATCTGACCCGGATGACTGACGCAGAGCGCGCGGCGATTCGAGTGGATGCGAGGCAAATGCTGGGCAATCTCGATGCGCTTTGAGGGCGCGATTGCACATAGTCATAAACCCGAAACTGCAACCGTCTCGTATACGAGTAAAATTACCCGCTTGAAACGCTCCGGCATCCTCGCCGCTAGCGCCACCGTAAAAGGTTTTCGCCATGTTGTACGCTGAACTCTTTAAAGACCTCGAAACCGTGCGCTGGAGCATGTCCACGGACGTGCCGTGGGACTCGTTTGACGCGTCCAAGCTCACCGAAGAACAGGCGCAAACGATTCGCCTTAACGCGATCACGGAATGGTCGGCGCTGCCCGCGACCGAAATGTTCCTGCGCGACAACCGGAACGACAGTGATTTCTCGGCGTTTATGTCGATCTGGTTCTACGAGGAGCAGAAGCATTCGCTCGTGCTGATGGAATATTTGAAGCGCTTCCGGCCTGATCTCGTGCCGACTGAGGCGGAGTTGCACAACGTGCGCTTTGAGTTTGACGCCGCGCCGCAGCTTGAAACGCTGATGATGCATTTTTGCGGGGAAATCCGCCTGAATCACTGGTATCGCCGCGCCGCCGAGTGGCACGATGAGCCGCTGATCAAGCACATCTACGGTCTGATCGCCAAGGACGAAGCGCGCCATGCCGGCGCGTATCTCAAGTACCTGAAACAGGCGATTGCTCGTGCTGCGGTCGACAAGGTCAACGAAGTCAAGGCCGGTTTCGCGAAGATTGGCTTCCTGATGGCGGCGAGTGGTCGCGCTGGCAAACCGATGCATCCGACCAATCTGCACGTCAATCAGTCGCTGTTTCCGAACGACACGGTGCAGAGCAAATTGCCCGATCCGGAGTGGCTTGAGCGCTGGCTGGATACGCAGATCAAGTTCGACAAGGAATGGGAAGGGAAGGTCGTGAAAATGATTCTGCATAACCTCTCGTCGCTGTTCGGCAAGAGCCTGGAATCGCTCGGTGATCTGAATAAATACCGGAAGACCTTGCTGGCAGGAACTGCATAGCTTTTCACTGGAATGACGGCTGCATTGGGGCTAAGCCACCTTATTGCCTCAGGTCGATAATTGCCGTTTTCGTGATCTAGCCCCGGTGCTGCGGGGCTTTTACGTTAAAGTTGATGCACTTTATTCTGTTTACAGAACAGTCGATTGAAGCTGTGCCACACCGAATCACGCATAATTCGTCCCGAAGTCGGCTGGGCAGTCGCCGGTCACCCCACGCAAGTGAGGTGACGGGAGGAAGGTCCGGGCTCCGAAGAGCAGGGTAATGGCTAACGGCCATCCGTCGTGAGGCGAGGACCAGGGCCACAGAGACGAGCGTATTAAGTTACGGTGAAACGCGGCAACCTCTACCCGGAGCAATATCAAATAGGCATGCGCAGTGAGCGGGTAATCGCTCACCCAAGGCGGCTCGTTGGAGCATGCGGGTAGGTAGCTTGAGGCGAACGGTAACGTTCGTCCTAGAGGAATGACCGCCACGCAAAACCGGGCAACCGGCTAGCGAACAGAACCCGGCCTACAGGCCGACTTCACTCTTTCAACATTCTTGAAGCTGCGGCATTCACTGCCGCAGGAATATCGCAATTACGTTGGCTTTCCAGCGTATTTCGCCACCAACGCCATCAGATTTTCATCCTGATACGGCTTGCCGACGTACTCGTTTACACCCAGCTCCATCGCGTGGCTACGGTGTTTCTCCGCCGTCCGCGATGTGATCATGATGATCGGGATGTGGCTCTGGCGGCTGTCCGCCTTGATCGTCTTGGTGAACTCGAAGCCATCCATGCGCGGCATTTCAATGTCGAGCAGGATCACATCCGGGTTTGCATCCGCGAGAATGGTCAGCGCATCCAGACCGTCTTTGGCGGTAAGCGCTTTATAGCCTTCCCGTTCCAGCAGACGCGACGTGATTTTGCGTACAGTCAGAGAGTCGTCCACCACCAGTACGGTAGGCGTGTAAGGCACGGCCACGGGCTCGGTCACCACTGGCGGAACGCGCCTTGATGCGGTGAAGATGGGGGCCAGTTCAGCGGCTTTCGGGGGCGCCACGGCTACTAGCGTGACTACCGGGGCTAGCGGTGGAGGCGCAACGACAACGGGAGGTGGTGCGATGACTATCGGTACTTCGACAACAGCGGGCTGCTCAGCGACAACGGGCACTTCGTCAGGACGCGGCGCGACGACAGGCGCGTTGACAGCAAGTGCCTCGACCGGAGCGTCAGGCACCACGGTTGCATGCGCATCGACAACACCGGCGGTCGGCGCGACTTCGGCAACGAATACAGGTAGTTCTAGCTCGGCCTGCGTCACAGCTTCAACGACGGGCTCGCGAACCACGGGCGCGACTGGAGCCGCTGGTGCCGCTTCCGCAACAGGCATCGCTGGAGCCACTGGAACCGGCGCAGCCACAGCGATCAGCATAGACGCCGGTACTGGCGCTGCTGCCGCACTCACCGATTGCCGACGCTCAGTGCCGCCGCTGTCAAGCGCCAGCATGAGGTTTAGCGGGTTGAGCAGTAGCGCAATGCGACCATCCGCCAACACCGTCAGTCCGGCCATGCCCGGCACGCGAGCCAACTGCGGACCGTAAGGCTTGGCAACCACCTCCTGGTTACCCAGAATGCGATCAACTTCGATCGCAGCCTTTGCCTCACCGGCCTTGAGAATCATGACAGGGGCCGCGTGCGGCGTTGCTGTGTCATGTGTCGTCCGAATCAATTCACCAAACCTGCGGTAAGGGATTTTTCTGCCGCCCTGATCAAGCTCGCCCGACCGCAGCGCGGCAGTGCGATCTTTAACCGACAGTTGTCGAACTTGTTCGATTAGCGACGACGGGACGCCGTAGATAGCTTTACCCACGGCAACCATCAACACCTGCGTCACCGCGAGCGTCAGTGGCACCGACAGCGTGAATGTCGCCCCTACGCCGCGCGAAGTCTGTACTTCAACGCGGCCGCCGAGGGCGGCGACTTCATTACGAACCACGTCCATACCGATACCGCGACCGGCCACGGCTGTGATCTGCTCTGCGGTTGAGAAAGACGGCTGGAAGATAAATTCCAGCAATCGTGCATCAGTCAGCTCGTCAGTGCTGTCGATCATACCGCGCTCAATTGCGCGCGAACGCACCCGATCCAGCGGAATACCACCGCCGTCGTCGGTGAGCGAGATCACAACCTCGTTACCCTGTTGTCGAGCGCTCAGCGTCAGCTCGCCAATGTCGGGCTTGCCCTGATCTTTGCGCGAGGCATCAGACTCAATGCCGTGGGCAAGCGCGTTACGCACCAGATGCTCCAGCACCGGCGTCAGGCGCTCAAGCACGCTGCGGTCGATTTCGATGCGACCCCCGCGAATGTCAAGGTTGGCGCGCTTTTTAAGCTCTTTCGCCGTCTGCCGCAGCACGCGATACAGGCGATCAGACAGGCTCGAGAACGGCACCGTCCGCAGCGTCTGCAAACGCAACTGCACCGAGCGCGACAAGCGCGTCTGGCTCGATAGCGCTGTGTCTGCATCTGCCAGATTTTTGAGCAGACTCTGCTGCACTGTCGCCACATCGTTTACACTCTCGGCAATGCCGCGCGTGAGCTCCTGGAAGCGCGTGTAGCGATCAAATTCGAGCGGGTCGAAGTCCGATTCTTGATCAAGACGGGACTGAATTTGCGACTCGCCCTGAATCTCAATCTCCCGCAATTGCCCACGCAGTCGCACCACTGATGCGGTGAGATCAAGCAAGCCGCCCTTGAGGCCACGCATCTCTGCTTCGATACGCGCGCGGTGAATCGATATCTCGCCAGACTCGTCGGCAAGCTGCTCAATGGCGTCGCTGCGAACGCGCAGGAATGCGGAAGCGATCGGCTCCACATTTGCCGCTGCCATCGTACCAGCCGCACCGGACGCCGGTTGCGGGCGCACCGCCAACGACTGTGCGAGATCGGCCAGTGATCGTGTCGGACGATCCGCCGCAATGCCTGCTGCATCAATCGTGGTTGCTTCTGTTGCGGCGGGAGCTTCAGCTCCTGCGATTTCGTCGTCACTCAGCTCGACGGCCTCGGTCGTCGACGCCCCGTCTGCACGTGCAGCGGCTGCAGCAAAGCGAGGCAGGACGGAATCAATTTCATTGCGGGTCAACCGCTCCAAAACGAACGCGATGTCATCCAGATATTCGTCGAAGCTATCAAACACGGCACTAGTCGGTGCGCCAGTGACATCGACAAGACGTGTTTCCAGTGAGTGCGCAAGCTCACCCAGGCGCATGGCACCGGCCATCCGGGCACTGCCCTTTAGCGTATGCAGCGTGCGCTTCAGATCATCGGAATGCACCGGACTATAGATGTCTTGCCGCCAGGACGTGACGTGTCCGCTGGCGCGTGGGAACAGCTCTTGCGCCTCTTCCAGAAAGATCGGCAACACCTGCACGTCGATATCGTCGTGAACTTCGGCAAGCGGATCGCCAACACCTCGCGACACAACCGGCGCGCCGTCCAAAAATGCCGGAGCGACAGGTTGCGCGACTGGGGCGACATAAGACTCAGCTGCAATCTTCGACGGCGCTGCGGCTAAAAACGCTCCCGCAAGTGTGCTCACTACGTCAGGCGTCACTATAGGCGTTGCAGTGCCCGCCGGCACCAGCGCGGTCGCGGAAGGCTCAGGCGCAAAAACCAGCGGCTCAACTATTAGCAGCGAAGTGGAGGCTTCCGGCACCGGTGCGGCAATGATTTCTTTGGTGGTGATTACTTCCACCACGTCCGGGTCAGAACTCGTGACCGGGGCGGGCACGGCCACTTCGGCTGGCTCGGCCACGTTTGGCAGCTGCGCAACTTGTGGTGGCTCTGCGACGACCGGAACAGTCCCAGCCAACTCTGCCGTGGCTGCGGCACCTGAAATAGGGACTGGCGCTAGTGGTGACGGTGATTCAACCATCAATTCGGCAGCAGGCGAGACGATAGCTTTGTCCAGGACTGGTGTCACAGGCGGCAAGACTGGCGACGGCGCTTCAATTGGCGGCAAAGCCGACGATGTCGTTGCCACCAAAGCGGTTATTGGCGGCGTCGGTGGTGAAGTAGCCAGCGCACGCTCTTCCGCATGGCTTTGCTCCAGCAGCTCGACCTCAACGCCAAGGTCGTTGTTGCCGGTCTCGGCGATGACCGACTGTAGTTGCAGGCGCGACCGCTGAAGGTCCGCCGATTCCTCAGGCGACATTGGGGAATGCGCTTGCAACCGCAGCGTAGCAGTCCGCAGAGCACGCACTGCGCTGGCGATCGTGCTAATTGCCGATGGTGGACGGCCGGAACGTCGCACCGCCATCAAGGCGCCTTCAAGCATCCCCGCAAAATCACCAATTTCAAGGAAACCGGCCGTACGATGAATGCCACACAATGTGTGGCTCGCGCGAACCATGGGGTCGCTTGGTGGCAGGCTGGTATCGAACTGCATCAGCGCGTGTTCGTAATCAAGTGTTTGCAGATGAACCCGCGTTTCGTCGGTCAATATCGAGAACAACGCTCGCGAAACACTAACGCCAAGCACTGACACATCATCGCTGCCCGCATCAAGCGCAATGGCGAAATCATCGAAGTGTTCGTCGGGTTGATGATCCGCTGGCGCTTGCACCGGTGCAAACACAGAGGCAGGAACATCGATTTCTTGCGCTTCCAGGGCGGGCAAATCCGCGCTGGTTTCGTTGTCCGACATCTCGTGTAACGAATCAACTGCCTGCGCTAGCTGCGCATCCAGATCATCGCCGTCGATCGCCGGACTGGCGAAGGGCTTGGCTAAAGTCGCTTCGCGATCGTCCGATGAAGCGTCAGAAATAGCCGGAAAAACGTCGGTGGCTAAGGTTGAAGCCACAGCGGCGACTGGCATGATCACCGCCGCCGCGGGAGCAAAGCTAACAGCAGATGGCGGCGACAGCGGCGAGCATTTTGCAATCAGCGAATCAAGCAATGTCACGTCAATGGTTACGACATGATCGGTTGCGAGCGCGGTCACCCACCGTTTAAAGTGCCCGACCGCAGCGTCAATCAGGTGTAGCTCATGCTCGGTGATGTTGCGCTCGCTCTCGAGCGCTCCGTTAAGCACTTGCTCAACACGCCAGGCGACCTCAGCGAGCTGGGTCTGACCCACCATCCGCCCACTGCCTTTGAGGGTATGGAACGCACGGCGAATATCAACCAGAAGGTCTCGGCGATCTTGCTGAAGCGAAAGCGCCTGATGATCGAGACGAACCGCTTCAACCACCTCGACGGCTTCTTCCACAAAGATTTCCAGAAGACCCGTATCTCGTTCTTCGGGTTCTGATCTAACGAGTCGCGAGGTTTGGGCAGACGTTGGCGGCAGCTCAACTGCAGCACCGACAACCGCTGCCACCGCTGCGTTCAATGCGCCGGATTCAGTCGTGTCGCCGTCAAGAAGTCGCAGCGCTTCATTCGACGCTTTCGACAAGCCGGGATCGGACAGCAATTCGGCGTCCTGACGTACCCCTTGCAGAGTCGAACGCAGACTGTCACGAAGCTCCAGTCGTTCTGGCGAATCGTTCAGCGCCTTCGCGAGCGGGCGCAGCATGCGCTGGCGCTCAGCGAGCGACGCCTCAACGCTGCCGTCGTCGTCGGAACTGTCGATTTCACCACTTTCTTCACCCAAAAAGCGGCGTTTGAGACCCAATAGAACAGCTTCGGCATCACGTTCGCGACGTTCGCGCACGTCCACATAAAAGCTCAATCCAGCGAGGACATCGGCAAGCGAGTCGATGTCTTGCGCGCTCATCGCCGCGTCGTGATGAACCGATTCAATCAGGCGATCAGTGGTTTTGCTGAGCAATTCGTTGGCATCGTTCCAGCCTAACATGCGCATGGCACCCGACACCTGCCCCAACAACCCAGGTACAGGTTTTAATTCTTCGAGCGCCGTCCGATCGCGGAACACAGCGTCGAGCGCCTGCTCGACGAGGCGCATGTTGGCGCGAATTTCACGAGCCACCTGAGCAATCGTCTGCTTTTCCTGAGCAAGACGAGTCAGCGAATTGGCTTCGGTTTCGGCGCGCAATTCCGGCGGGATCGGAGCGTTCGAGACGGCGTATGAGAGACGCTGAACGGCGCGCTCAACCTGCGTCCTGAATGACGACGGCAGCGCGGCAATATGCTCTATCGCTGTCTCAATCAAAATCAGGCTGGTCGCCAGTTCAATCGACAAGTCTTCACCAACACTTTTGCCTTCAATAGCTGAGTTTGCTGCAGACGCGATACCGCGACCAAGACTAGAAAAGTCAGGCATTTGCAGAGCGTCACAAGCGGCAGGCAATTCGGCGGTAACGTCGCGCAATTTTTGCAGCGCGGTGCTGCGTCCCGCCGTGTGGCTGGCCCACGCGTCCTTACAACGGTTGACAATACCCGTCAGGTGAGCGATGGCTGGCTGCAAAGCCACAACATCTATCTCGCGCGGAATCCGCTTTGGCACGAGAACGTCCAGCTCATAGAGTGCCTTGACTTCGTCGACGAGCGCATGTCCACTACGGGCGCGCGCAACATGATAAAGCACCTCCCGCCGCAATCGATCCGCGACTCGAGTGGATCCTTCAACGAAACGGCGCACCTGCAGATCGACACGCGCCATGAGTTGTTTCAGCGCGGTCGATGGTTCGACAAATCCACCGTGCGTCGCCTCCAGCAGCGCATGCGTCGCCCACCAGAATGAACGCTGGGAAGGCAGCGGATAGGCCGCCTCGATTTCGGCGATGACCCGCCGCATTTGGTCAAGACCGACGTCACTGCCACGCAACCACTGTAACAAGCCATGCTGAAAATCTCGCCGCTGACGCAGCAAGAAGGCTGGCATGCGTGACGGCTCCGGCACATCGCCGTTGTTTAGCTTCGCAGGACGCCTAGACAGATCCGGGAAAAACAAATCCGCAGGGCCGTACTTTGACTGGTGGAGTTTACCGAGTGCCAGATACTCAGAAATAAATCTCAACGGAACGGGCGGCGAGCCGCTGATCATTTCCTTC
>JBBRVM010000114.1:0-9233 GCA_038246865.1 Burkholderiales bacterium | reverse complement strand
GAGCTGCGCATCATGGCGCATATCTCTCAGGATCCGTCGCTGCTCGATGCGTTCGCAAAAGGGCTGGACATTCACAAAGCCACTGCGGCCGACATCTTCAGTCTCCCCATTGAGGAAATCACCAGCGAGCAGCGTCGCTACACCAAGGCCGTGAACTTCGGTCTGATTTACGGCATGGGCGCGTTCGGTCTCGCTTCGCAGCTTGGTATCGAGCGTAACGCCGCCCAGCAATTCATCGACAAATATTTCGCACGCTACCCCGGTGTTGCCGAGTACATGCAGGCCACTCGCGAATCGGCGCGTGCAAAGGGCTATGTTGAAACAGTGTTCGGTCGCCGCCTGACCCTCACCGATATCAACGGTGGCAACGGACCTCGGCGCGCCGGAGCCGAGCGTGCGGCGATCAATGCGCCGATGCAGGGCACCGCGGCTGATCTCATCAAACTGGCGATGATTGCTGTGGACGAATGGCTTGCAACTTCGGGCCTGCGCTCCAAACTCATCATGCAGGTGCACGATGAATTGGTGCTGGAAGTTCCGGAGGATGAGTTGGCACAGGTGAAGGTTGAGTTAGCTGAAAAGATGACGAGTGTCGCGAATTTGCGCGTGCCGCTGGTTGCCGACGTCGGGGTTGGCTCTAATTGGGACGAGGCGCATTAGATGGGCTCGGTTCTGCTCCCCTTTCCCGCACGCTACGGCGCAGTAGCGCACCAAGAACCGGCCGATTCAGCAAAAAAATTTGCACGGTCATCCTGAGTCACAGACGAAAGATCACGTTGAACGCCACGGTCGTCGCTATGTCAATGTCCGTTGTGATGTAACGTGATCCTTTGCCTTGCTCCGGATGACCCTAATTTTATTGCCGAGCTAGTAGAAAAAGTAAATCGACACACAACGCATGACCACCCCCATCCGCGCCAAGCGCGAAGCCCTTGACCTGCAGTCCGCCCGCATCGATATCGAAAAAGAATTCGGCGAGCAGGGCTTTCGTCGTGGCATCAGCTACGTCACCGACAAGCAGATTCAGATCACCTCCGCGCAGATGGACGAGGAGCGCGTGTGGCATCTGGTCGCGGCGGTCAAAGGCACCGAGAGCGAACCTTACACCACCACCGTCGAGATGGAATTCTTCGAATTCGGTATCGACATCTTCGCTGCCGAATGCACCTGCCCCGTTCACTTCAATTGCAAGCACGGGGCTGGCCTCGCCTACCTGTGGACAACGATGCAGCCGCAACGCAGTGGCACCTTGACCGGCGTCCAAGCAGACGAAATCGGCGAAGGTGCGTCCTCGTACGCTCCGCCACCGGCAGTCGCACAAGACGGCCCCGCTTCCACCACTTTGCGCACCGGCCTTTCGCCTGATTTGTCGCTTTGGCTACGCGCGGGTTTCGATCAACCCGTTGCCGGTGAAAAAGGCGCGTCCGCCGACGCAAAACCCGCCGCTGATTTCGTCGCCTATCTGCTTACTGAACGCGGCGAAATCACCATCGCCAAAGCACGAAAAATAAAGGGCGGCGAGACCAAGCTGAATGTGCAGGCCGCATCATTAAGCTGGATCAATCACAACCACGCCACGCCGAGCTACGTCGCGCCGGAAGACGAGCCGATTTTGCGCATGCTGGCGGCGACGATTGGATTGCAATCGTCACGCCCGATTCTGCAACTGAACGGCGTGATCGGCACGCAACTCCTGAAGATGGCGCTCGAAACGCAGCGCATGTGGATTGCGCCGCCAGGCTTCACCGACACTGAGGCGCGGATGAAAGCGCTCAAGTCGGCAGCGGTGCCGACGCTGGCCGAAGCGTTAACTCAAGCCGACGCGGAGCCGATGAGGCTGGTGTGGGACGATGTTGAAACGCCACTCGGTGCGCGCGTTGCACTGCGAGCCAAAACGACAAATCGTGACCCCGAATCAACGCTACCTATCATCGCGCTCGACCGACCGCTGGTAATCGACACGGTGCACAACGTCTTGCGCCCGCTGCAAACGAACGTCAGCGCCGCAACCCTCGCTCGGCTCATCGCGCTGCCACCGCTCAAAGCCGACGACTCCAGTGCATGGGCTTTCGTCGCCGATGCGTTGCGCGAGCTGCCGGACTTCCATGCGATTCCGCGCTGTCCGACCGTTAGCGATGTTGAAGCACCGCTTCCCGTCCCTTCACCGGTGCTGCGTTTCGCACTCGTCGAGTTCGACGTATCGGTCGGCTGGGGCCGCAACTCCAGCCTGCAAAGCCGCGTGTTCCCCGCGGTGCAATTGTTGTTCCGCTACCCCGACGGCAAGCTGCTGCCGTATCAAAGGAACGGTCTCGAACACGCGGTCGAGCAAGAGCGCGTGGGTCGCGAAGTTTTGAGCCAGCGCCTGCGCAATGTCCGCGTCGAGTCGCGCTGGGAAATGCGCATGCCGCGCCTGCTCTATCTCGCGGATCGCATCGAGCCGTCGCTCGCCTATGCGCGCGACATCAAGGCCCTGCGCGAATCGCTGTGGGGCCTGCCGGATCACGACTGGTCGGGCAGAGGTCCAGCCGTATTGGCCGACGCACAAATGGCGGGCTTCGCGATTGAAATCGAAGCAGGCTTTCCAATTTCGATGGAGGACATTCCCGAGCCGTCGCTGGAGTTGTCTCCCGGTAACGAAAATGGCTGGTTCCGCTTGTCGTTAGGCGTTGATGTCGATGGTAAACGCGTCGACATGGCACCCGCACTGGCCAAGCTGATCGCAGCACAAAGCGATCCCGAGCAGTGGCTCAAGGCGCTGCCGACCGTTGAGTACGTGTTGCTCTCTGTGCCCGTACCCGACCGCGTGAAAACGTCGCAGGTCGTGCGCATTCCCGGTGATCGCATCGCCGCGATTTTGACGCCAGTATTCGAATGGTTTCAGGGTGGCACCGTCGGCGAAATCAGCATGCTGCAAGCCGCGCTGATGCCGGATTTGCCAAACGACACGGTTCAATACTTCGGCCGCGATCATCCGGCGTGGCTGTCGATGCGCGAGCGCTTGCGCAGCGGCTCCGAGCTGGTTCCGGTGACTGTTGCGAACGGATTTAGCGCAACGCTGCGGCCCTATCAAAATCATGGTCTGGCGTGGCTCACGCACTTACATCAACTGGGCATGGGCGGCATTCTTGCCGACGATATGGGGCTCGGAAAAACGGTGCAGACGCTGGCGCATTTGCACAGGTTGCAAGGACTTCCTCCAACCGCTCGCACTGAGCCGGTCGAAGTGCCCGTAGCCCGCAAGCCCAACCTGATCATCGCCCCAACTTCGGTTTTAAGCAACTGGCAACGCGAAGCCGAACGCTTCGCCCCCACGCTAAAAATCCATCGCCACCACGGCGCAGAGCGCAGCTCCAGCGCAAAAGCTTTTGTCGGTGCCGACATTGTCTTGACGAGCTACCCGCTGTTACAACGCGACGAAAGAATGCTCGCCGATATCGAATGGGATGTCGTCGTTTTCGACGAAGCGCAAACGCTTAAAAATGCGAAAGCAAAAACCTACCAATCCGCACAAGCACTGAAAGCGCATCAGCGCATCGCGCTCACCGGCACCCCAATGGAGAACCATCTCGGCGAGTTGTGGGCGATCTACAACGTACTGATTCCGGGCTTGCTCGGCGATCTCGACGGCTTCAACCGCATCTTCCGTCACCCGATTGAACAGCGCGCCGACCGCGAGCAGATGAAGAAGCTCAAAGCACGAATCCGCGCCTTCATCCTGCGCCGTGGTCGCGATCAAGTGCTCGCGGAATTGCCGCCAAAAACCGAATACACGCGCTGGATCGAGTTGGAGACTGCGCAGGCCGACATGTACGAATCGCTGCGCACCGCCATTCACGACGACATCCGAAAAGTCATCGACAAGAAGGGCTTGAAGAACAGCACGATTCACATCCTCGATGCACTGTTGAAACTCCGCCAAGTCTGCTGCGACCCAAGGCTCGTGAAACTTCCCGGCGCGAAGAAACACATCGCCACCGCCGGTTCCGCCAAACTCGAATGGCTCCGCACGCATGTCCCCGAACTCTTGGAAGAAGGCCGCAGCACGCTCATCTTCTCGCAATTCACCAGCATGCTCGCGCTCATCGCCGAAATGCTCAATGCGCAGGGCATCGCCTTCTCGCTCTTAACTGGCGACACCACTGATCGCGACACCCCAATTGCCGATTTTCAGGCGGGCAAAACGCGCGTGTTTTTGCTAAGCCTCAAGGCCGGTGGCGTCGGCCTTAACCTCACTGCCGCCGACACCATCATCCACTACGACCCGTGGTGGAACCCCGCCGTCGAAGCGCAAGCCACTGCGCGCGCGCATCGCATGGGTCAAGACAAACCGGTGATCGTGACCAAGCTCGTGGCCAAGGGGACGCTGGAGGAGCGGATGCTCGACATGCTGGCGCGGAAGCGTGAACTTGCTTCGGCTTTGCTGGAGGGGGAAGGGAATGCTTTGACTGGGTTGACGGTGGCGGATGTGGATGCGCTGTTGGCGCCGATTTCTACTCTGCAATAGCGGCACCCTCAACACCCAAAATGCCGTCATTCTTGGCGCAAAGCAGCCGTCATCCTCGGCGCAGCCGGGGATCCAGCTCGTAGTCCCCGCGAGGCGCGAATTAGTCCCCTCTCCCTTGAGGGGAGAGGGTTAGGGAGAGGGTAAAGGTGGCGACTGCAAACCGGACTTTGGAGGCGAATGAACGATTGCGCTCATGCCGCGCGGCAGTAACTTTCTTTTGCGTCGCCAAAAGAAAGTCACCAAAGAAAAGGCGACCCCGACATTCGCCCCCGGCCTTCGCCGGGGCAGGCTCTGATCCGAGATTTGAAGTGAAAACGTCGCGCAGTCCGAAACTCGCTACGCTCAAACAACGGACCGCTTCATCGACGTTTTCACTCCAAATCTCGGGGGCGAATACACGGGGACCCCGTCGAACCGATGTTTGATCGCTACGCGATGAACATTACGAAAGCTCGACTTCGAGCATCCGGACAAGGCTGGCTTGTTTCCGCCTCACTGCAGTTGATCCGCAGCGAAAGAGCGTATCCACTTAACCGTATCTGCGACGTCATCCTTCTTAAACTTTTCGAAATGCCCATGATCAGCGTTGTTTCGAATGTCCGCTATTGCGGTAATGCGTTTTTGGACAAGTTTGTCGTAGATTTCTGCCCGAGCTAAGTCGGCGTTGAGCCGATCAATTTTCGTGCTGTCTGAAATCGGTACACCGTGCTTTTCACAAATTTTTCGCAACGTGTCTTCGAGAATGGCACCAGCCAAAGATGCGACCGGGATGTAGTACCCAGCCGTTAGAAGTGTCTCAGCTTGTTCAATGAAGTCACCCAGTAATTCTGCGGCTATCAGTGAGCGCACGTTAAACAACAATCCGTCTTCGAAATCGCGCTGAGCGGCCTCGACAACGCCTAAACATTGCAGGGTAAAGTAGGCGTTTGTCGATGACTCTTTTGTCTCTGAAAGATTCTTTAACTGTCGATAGTCGTCGCTGTCATCACCACATGCTCGACGAACTAGATTCAGCGCTTCGGTTCTGAATCGATAGTAGTCTTGTATCGGCGGATGACGCTGCATATCCTCACCATTCCAGCCAGAATTGCGCACAAGAGAATTACCTTCCGCAATCAACTTTGAGAATTTTCCGTCGATCAATTCTTTGACTTGCATGAGAACTTCCTAAACTAAGGAGATTTGACAAAGCATTCTCCGATATTGACCGTACTGTTTCACTCAACTATGCCAAATACTCGCGCTCGCAGATCTAAATATATTACGCGCCGCCATGAAATACAGGCTCGAAAGGGTCCGTTCATTCGCCCCCGAGATTTGGAGTGAAAACGTCGATGAAGCGGTCCGTTGTTTGAGCGCAGCGAGTTTCGGACCGCGCGACGATTTCACTTCAAATCTCGGATCAGAGCCTGCCCCGGCGAAGGCCGGGGGCGAATGTCGGGGTCGCCTTCTTTTGGTTACTTTTCTTGGCGAAGCAAGAAAAGTGACTGCCCTGCGGCATGAGCAGCTCGTGGCAGAGACCAATCTCCATTCCGCCAGACCCTTCGACGGGCTCAGGGCGAACGGCGGGGTCGCTCTCCATGTGCAAGGCAGAGCGGTGCCACCGTCACCCTCGCCCTAACCCTCTCCCCTCAAGGAAGAGGGAATTGATTTGCGCTTCGCGGGGACTACGAGCCCCCTCACCCGCCCTTCGGGCGACCTCTCCCGCGCGCGGGAAAGGCTGACTACGCCAACGCCGGCTGCCGACCTTCTAACGCCCGCTCATCGATCGGCAAATGCACCAACGCCGCAAACACCCCCAACGCAATCGTCAACATCCACACCGTGTTGTAGTTACCCGTCGCATCAAAAATCTTGCCGCCCAACCACGCACCCAAAAAACTACCGATCTGGTGCGAAAAGAACACGATGCCACCGAGCATGCCGAGGTAGCGCACGCCATAAACCTGCGCGATGATCGCATTGGTGGGAGGCACCGTCGAGAGCCACAAAAAACCTATCGCCGCAGCAAACGCGTACACGCTCCACTCAGAAATCGGCATCGCCAAAAAAAGAACGATGACGACCGAACGCATGATGTAGATAAACGAGAGCACATATCGTTTCGGCATCGTTCCGGCTACCACGCCTGCGAGGTAGGTACCAAAACAATTAAACAGGCCGATCAGCGCAAGGGCGGTGACGCCGACTCGGGCTTCGATACCTTTGTCCAGCAGGTACGGCGTGAGATGCGCACCAATGAATACGACCTGAAATCCGCAGACGAAATAGCCCAGCGTTAACAGCGAGAAGCTGCGGTCAGCGAAGGCTGTTCGCAACGCTTCACCGGCTGTCGCTTGACGCACGTCGCTGACCGCTAACGGCAATTTGCCTTCATCGCCGAGTTTGGCGAAATACCAGCCCAGCGGTGCGATGGTGGCGGTGATGAGTGCTAAGCCGACCAGCGAGAACGACCAGCCGTTGTGGCTGATGAACCATTGACCGACGGGGATCAGGAGGAACTGGCCGAACGAGCCCGCCGCGGCGCTGATGCCGAACGCCCAGGCGCGGCGCTCGGGTGGCACCATTTTTCCGAGCACGCTGTAGGCGACCGAATACGTAGTGCAGGCAATCGCGACGCCCATGAGGATGCCGCCGGAGAGCGCGAGCGTGAAGGTGTTCGATAGGAATGCGGTCCAGATCAGACCGACCGTGTAGAGCACCGCGCCAACCATGAGCACGCGTTTTGCGCCGTAGCGATCCGCGATGTAGCCGATGAAGGGTTGCGACGCGCCCCACACCAGGTTTTGCAGCGCGATGGCCAGCGAGAACACTTCGCGGCCCCATTTCATGTCGGCCGAGATCGGTTGCAGGAAAAGGCCGGAGAAAGCGTTTCGCGTGCCCATGGCGATGCCCAAAATGATGGCGACCGCGAAAAGTGCGCGGAACATGCGTTGGTTGGAAGTCATGCGTTAGCGCGCCGCCTGGCGTGCCCGGGAAGAAAGCAAGTTGAGATGCTAGCGACGCCGGAGGGAATAAGCGTGCGAAATGTTCAGTCTAGGTTGCACACGATCAATCAGCTTTTAGCTGGAAGCACGGCTGCAGTGGGGCTGATGCGAAAAATCGGACCAAGTCGACAATAAGCCAAATCGCGTTCTATCCCCTATTCAGTCGTCCTTTCACCCAAGAGCTGAACCTCAACGCAGACCAAAATTACGCGTCCGCTGGCACCAGATGATGCTGCACGGAATAGCGGACAAGATCCACCACCGAGTTTGCGCCGAGGCGTTTTTGCACGGTGATTTTGTGTGTGCTGACGGTCTTCACGCTTAAGTGCAAATCTTTGGCGATGTCAGTGACCGACTCGCCGCGAACGAGGCGAATAAAGATGTCGAATTGCCGCAGCGAAAGGTGCGTATGCGGCGCATCGTCGCCCCCCGCGGTGCGCTTGGGGACGGGGCGCCGCATGACTTCATGCACGGTGTCGAGGATTTGCTGCGGCGGAATGCCTTTGGCGAGATACGCGGCAGCGCCGAGGGCGAGCGAGCGATCTTTATGTGAGGCGGGGTCGTAAGCAGTGAAAACGATGACTCGGAGGTCAGTCCCCTCATCGAGCAGCTGTCGCAGCAGCGAGAGGCCCGCGCGCCCCGGCATGGAGAGGTCGAGCAGCAGAACGTCGACGCCGCCCTTGCGGATCAGCTCAACGGCTTGCTGCCCGTCTTCGGCCTGACCAACGATGCGGATGCCGCGATCCGACGAAAGGATTCCGACCAGGCCCGCGAGGACAATGGGGTGGTCATCTGCGACGACGACACGAATGGGAGGGGAGAGCGAAGAGACGTTCATGACCCTAAATTTTCTCGCGTTAAAAACGGATTTATCGGGTGAAACACGCCATTTATGCTGATTATCAGATGTATCTTAAATGGAAACGCGAGCAGATGGGCGAGTATAGGCGGCTATGGATCCCCTATGCGGGAGAAACCGGAACGGGCACTGCCAGGTCGCTCCGCCAGGCCGCTAAAGCCACAGCCGTTCGCTCAGCCACGCTCGCCAGTTCCGCCATGTACAAGTCCTCCGGCGCGTCACACATACGTCGCGCCGCCCGCGACAGCGCTCCGGCACCGACCGCTGCCGCTGCGCCTGCCAACGCATGCGCAGCGGCTTCGGTGTTTTCGAGATCACTGGTCAGCCATTGTGCTTTCACCCGCGCAACGTCGTCCGGCAGTCCCTTCAAAAACCGATCAATCAGCCGCGAGAGGAAGGGTTCAGTGGCACGCTTTTCGAGTTCCGTCAGCGAATTGAGCGTTGCCTGATCAAGTAAATAGGCCGCCTCTGCGGTCGCGCTCAAGCCGTGGCTTTTAATGGCATTGCGTAGCGCGGTGTCAAGGCTGAATACGGTCGCCGGTTTGGTCAAAAATCCGGTCATTCCAGCGGCGGCGCAGAGCGCTCGATCCGCGTCACTCACACTCGCCGTCAGCGCAATGATCAGTGGTGGCTCGCCATGACCGGCATAGCCTTGCAGAATACGCCGCGTCGCCTCAACGCCGCCGATACGCGGCAAATTCAGATCCATCAGCACGACGTCAAACTGGCTCGCGGCATCCGCAGCCGCCGCTTCAATCGCGGCTTCGCCATCGGCAACGGCGACGACGGTGTGCCCCAGCTGGCCCAACATGATGGTGAGCAACTCACGGTTGACATGGTTGTCCTCCACCACCATCACGCGTAGCGCTTGAGGCGGCGCAGG
>JBBRVM010000113.1:0-9255 GCA_038246865.1 Burkholderiales bacterium | reverse complement strand
CTCCAGTCGTTGCAACTCCAGAGCTTTCGCCGAGAGTTCCTGAAACGCGTTGGCCGAATCAGCACGTTTGGATTCTTTGGCGTCGCGATCGGTCGGGGCCTGATTCTTCGAGCGTAGTTGCTGCAGCAGTTCGCGCGTCTGCCGCTCCAGCGATTCCACCTGCTCTTTGGCGGCGGCAATTTGAGTTTGTTGCGAATCCATCGCAGCGCGCGGCAGCGGCGAACTCAGACGGCGTTTGGCGTCCGTGTTGCCACCGCCGTCGAGATTGGCCTGTGCCAGAAAATCTGCTTTTGAGGGTCTGGATTGCGTCTTGGCATTCACCAGCGACACCTCAAGCGGTGGTGTTGGTGCGGACTGCTTGAACAACTTCGGCAATTCGAAGTGCAGCGACAACAGGATTGCGTGCACGCCAATGGATGCGGCAAGCGTCCATTTGAGCAACGCACTCATGCCCACCGCTATCGGCAGCGTCGGAGGTGCCTGAATGACTTTTATCGTGCGCTTCACACGATGATTCTATGGCACGCTTTAGGCGGCGTTTGCTTCGTCGACTGCGTTTGACACGCCAACGGTTTCAATGAATCGCATATGCAACGCGGGTTCGAACAAATCGACCTCCGCGACCGACAAAATCACCTGCATGCCCGCGGGCTGACTGGGCATATCGTTAATCCGCTGCACCATCGGCAGGCGATCAAAGCGAACCAGATTTTCGCGGATCACGTGAGCGGTGAGCTTGGTGATGTTTTCCTGCTGGATGTAGCGCAAGCACCAGTAGAACTCCATCTGCTGCTGGAAATCACCGTAGCCGGAGTAGGTGGCGTCGAAGTCGGCGACCGCGGCCAGTAGCTCGGCATTACCGTTGGCGTAGGGAGGAACGCCGTTAGCGTTGGGTGGAACGCCGACGGCGTTGGGCTCATTCTCGCTCGCCACCGACGCCAGCAACTGGCGCTGATTGATCAGAT
The DNA here is from genome assembly GCA_038246865.1 of Burkholderiales bacterium. Lineage (GTDB taxonomy): Bacteria > Pseudomonadota > Gammaproteobacteria > Burkholderiales > Casimicrobiaceae > Casimicrobium. Next base: position 8,290 of record JBBRVM010000113.1, on the reverse strand, counting down.
CGGAGTAGCGACGCAACGGCGAGGTTGCCCACAAGTAGTGCGGCACGTTCAAGCCTTCATGCGACCCGGCAATTGAGCTCATGCGCGTCTTGCCGCCCGCCTGCACGCGGAACATGCCCGGCCATTTGCGCTCGGCTAATGCACCCGCCCAGGTAACGTTGGCGAAGATCATCAGCTCGGACACCAGTGTGTCGACCGGTGATCCACGCTTGCGCGGCCAGATCTCGATGCGACACTCTGCTGCGTCCGGATCGCCGTGAATGGCGAAGCTGTAGTCGACACGGTTTTGCACCTGTTCGCCGCGCGCGGATGCTCGCGCCTGAGCGAACGCGTACAGGGTGCGCATCGCCGCAGCATGCCTGTCTTTGCTGTCATTAGCCGGATCCATCCAGTCCAGTTCATCGAGCGGGCCGATGCGCAAATTGCTAGCCATCGGCACTCGCTCAATACGCGTCTCGGTGCGCATGACTTGCATCGCCGCATCCACGTCTACATAGAGCGAAAGCGCGGCAGGTGACTTGCCCTCGTCCAGCGAGAACTCCGCGATCACCGCGTCGGGCAACATCGTGATCTTGTGGCCGGGCATATAGACCGTCGACAGGCGGTCGCGTGCGACGCGGTCCAGCTCGCTGCTGGCGGTGATGGCCAACGCCGGTGCCGCGATGTGAATGCCCAAACGGAAGCCGCCACCAGCAATTGGTTGCACTGAAAACGCATCGTCAATTTCTGTGGTGGTTGAGTCGTCAATGCTGAACGCCTGAACGTCAGCAGTCTGCAATGCAGCCGGCTTGGGTAACGCTGCATGCGACAGAAAAGCGATACCTTTCGGGAAAGTGGCACGCAAAAATCGCTGGAAGTGCAGTGCGTGCGTTGATGGAATTGCCCCCGCTTTCGCCAGCAAATGTACGGGAGACATGCGAGCGCGATCAGCTGCAGCGACCAGCGCGCGGTAAGCAAGACTTTGCTTCTCTGGATTATTTAAGAGCTGAACCCAGTTCGTTGTAATTTCGGCTGGTGCCTGCCCGGCGAGAAGAGCCAGCACCCAGACTTCAATCTGCTCGGCCTCGCGCGCTTTGCGCTCAACGCCGGCGAGCGCTGCATGCAAAGCATCTTCTGGAGCCCGCTTGTAGCGGCCCTTTCCGCGTTTGTAGAAGTACATCGGCGACTGCTGAAGCGCAAGTAGCGTTGCCGCCTGATGCACGGCAGTTGCGCTCGCACCGAAATATTCCGTCGCGAGTTCGCCAAAAGAAAACTCATCCGTTCCCGCAGCCGATTCCCACAACAGCGCCATATCAATGTCGGCGCGCTGAAGCGTCGCCGCAGCCATCAATTCAGCCGCCGACGGCGCTGCAAAATGCAGCAGTCCATGAGCGCTCTTGACCTTGATGCGACGACCACCGGTCAGCTCGACTTGCGCCGAAGCATCGGTCTCGGAAATGATGAGACCGGCCAGGATCCGTCCGTCGTCTTCGAAGAGTAGATTCATTTAAGTGGGTTGGATATGCCGTGCGGAACATGCCCGGCGGGGACGACACGGCTAGCGGAGTCAACATGCCGCCGCTGGTCGTCAAAGAAGATGTCGGCCCCGAAGGCACGAAGAAATTCCGCCTTGTCGAGGCCGCCGAGAAAGAGCGCTTCGTCGATCCGCACACCCCAGGCGCGCAGCGTGCGGATTACCCGCTCGTGAGCGGGGGCGGAGCGCGCCGTGACGAGCGCGGTTCGGATCGGTTGCCGATCACGAGGAAAATCGGTCTGGATGCGATGCAGCGCAGCGAGAAAATTTTTGAAGGGTCCGCCACCCAAAGGTGTCTCAGCCGCCTTTGCTTCGGACGCGGTGAATGCATCCAGACCTTGCGACTGAAACACCCGCTCCGCTTCGTCGGAGAACAGCACTGCATCGCCGTCAAACGCAATGCGCAATTCGTCGTCATCCTGAGGCATGAGTGAATCAACCACGTTAGCGGCGCCTCTATGCGGAACAATCGTCGCCGCGGCGTGCCCCGACTCCAGCGCATGACGCACGTCTTCCGGGTCGGCCGATAAAAACAGATGGGTACCCAGTGCCGGTACGTAGCGCGACGTGTCGCGGCCACTGGTAAACACGGCGCGCGTAATGCCCAGTTTGTAATGACTGATCGCGTTAAAAATTCGCAGGCCTGTGTCGGCGCTATTCCTCGACAGCAGAACGATTTCAACGTGTTGCCGACTCGCTTCGTTCAGGCGCAGCAGTTTGCGCGCTAACTCAAACGCCACGCCCGGTTGCAGCAGGTCATCTTCATGATCAATCTGGTGCCGCTGATAAGCCTCGACGCCACCGGCCTCGTACACCGCGTGACTCTCGCTCAAGTCAAACAGCGCGCGCGATGAAATCGCTACGATGAGGCTGTCGTTTAGTTGGGTACTCACGGGAAAGATCGACGCTTAAGCGATCGCAACGACGATAAAGCCAGGCGTCGCCTCGCCTTCTTCGTAGCGAATGTTGCAAGCTTCAATCTCGACGCTGCTGAAGCCAGCAGCAGCGCAAAGCGCTCGCATTGAGGCTTCGCTGTGCGCATATCGCTGAGTGGGTCGCAACACCATGTCTGGCTCGCCGGGCCCAGTGGCCTCGCACGAAAAGGCAAACAGACCATTCGGTCGCAAAAGTCGCTTCGCGTTGGTGATCGCCTCGTCGAGCGCACCGATATAGACAAATACGTCGGCAGCGGTGATGACGTCAAAGGAACCTGAAGGTGATTCCCGAAGGGCGTCGAGCAGATTAACCTGATGAAAGCGGTCATAAATATTGTGTTTGATCGCCTCGGCGATCATGGCACCGGACACGTCGACACCCACCAGTCCGCCGCGAGGCTTTCCGAGATAGACCCCCATGAGGCCGGTTCCGCATCCGAGATCAAGCATATCGAACACAAGATCCGGACGGTGCTTACGAATAACTTCTGCGAAGCGCTTCGGTGCCCGGTATCCCAGTTGACCGACCAAATGTTTGTCGAAAGTGGCTGCATAGTCATCGAAAAGCGTCCGCGCGATTTCTGGAGGTTGCGCCGTTGGCGACTTCCCCTGAGAAATGTCCGCGTAGTAGCGATAGGCCGCGTTGTCGGGATCACGTCGAGCCAGGTCTTCGTAATACCCACTCGCGGCTGTCAGGTCGCCGCTTTCAAGCGCCGCACGCGCTCGACCCGCGAGGGCGAGTTCACTTTCAGCATCAGTTTCGAGCGCGGCGGAAAAAACCTTGAGCGCATCGTCAAACTGTCGGCGCGCAAGCAGGTTATAGCCTCGCGAGAGCCGAACCGGCAGACTATCAGGCGCGGCCTGCTGAGCCAGGTCAAGGTAGCGTGCGGCGCGATCGGTATCGCCCGCCAGATTGGCGATGCTGGTAGCGGGCTCTAGCACTTGCAGCGAACTCGGTGCTGCAGCAACCGCCTTGTCCGCCTCAACCAAAGCTCGTTCGAACTCCCCTCTTCGCGCAAGCTGGGCAGCCAGCTCGATCAGGGCTGGGGCCCAGCGCGGTGCAATGACGACAGCCTTCTCAACCGCTCGCAATGCACCCTCGGCATTCTCGATAGATTGGGCCAACATCACGCCGGTCATGAGGACGCGTGGATCGTTAGGGCTTTGACGCTGAAGTTCATTGAGGCGGGCCGCCGCGGCCTGATGTTCACCAGAGTGAATGTCTGCTTCTACGCGCCTTAGACTCGCGAGCACGGGATCGGACAGTTCGGTGAATGAAGTGAGATTCGCGGATTTGGTGCTGCCAGTCATAGTCGTTACTTTGTCGTTTTCCATGTCGGAACTTGATCGTGTTGCCGTAAAACGCCGTTAATCTCTGTCGAAATAAACGGTCGGTCGCTTGGTGCCTATGCAGCAACGCTTCGAAGGCGTTGAAGTAGCTTCTCATGAATGCCGCCAAAAGCGCCATTACTCATAATTAAGATGTGATCGCCGCGTCGCGCGTTGGCGACTAACGTGTTGGTGAGCGCACCGATATCGCTTACGTTGACCGCTCTTTCGCCGAGCGGCTGCATCGCGGCGGCAACGTCCCAGTCTACGCCACCGGAATACGAATACACGCGATCCGCGCCGTCGAAACTTTCGGCCAGACGCGTGCGCATTGCGCCCAACTTCATGGTGTTGGAGCGCGGCTCGAACACGGCGAGAATTCGCTCGCCGGGAGCGGCTGCTTTGCGCATCGCGCCAACGGTCGCGGCGAATGCAGTCGGGTGATGCGCAAAGTCGTCATAGACCTTGACGCCAGCCACTTCGCCACGCAGTTCAGTGCGTCGTTTGACGCCTTGAAACAAGGCCAATGCCGCGATGGATTCCGCGGCAGACACGCCTGCATGATTGGCCGCAGCAATCGCAGCCAGCGCATTCAATCGATTGTGTTCACCGGGCATCGCGAGCGTAAGGTCGCCAAAGCGCTGGCCGCCAAAATCAACCCGCGCGTGATCGACGAAATGCCAGCCCTGCTCCACGCCAAAAAGCTCGCGCTCGCTCCAGCAGCCCATGGCCAGCGTTTCCGCCAGCTCGGCATCACGGCCATTGCTGATAATGCGTCCGCTCGAAGGAACCGTCCGCACGACGTGATGAAACTGGCGGCGAATCGAGGCGACGTCGGGGAAGATGTCAGCGTGATCGTACTCAAGATTATTGAGCACCAGCGTGCGCGGACGGTAATGCACGAACTTGCTACGCTTGTCGAAGAACGCGGTGTCGTATTCATCAGCTTCGATCACGAACGGCGACATTGGCTCGTTCAGGTTGCCGGATCGTGCAGAGACACCGAAATCCTGCGCAACTCCGCCGATCAGAAAGCCCGGCGCACGACCTGCGTGCTCCAGAATCCACGCCAGCATCGACGCTGTCGTCGTTTTTCCATGCGTGCCAGCGACCGCCATCACCCAGCGCCCGTGCAACACATTTGACGCCAGCCACTGCGGGCCAGAAACGTACTCAGCGCCCGCATTCAGGATCGCCTCAATCAACGGGTTGCCGCGCGTGATGACGTTTCCGATGACAAAGCAGTCCGGCTTCAGATTGAGTTGATCAGCCGAATAGCCTTCGATCAACTCAATGCCAAGGGCTGTGAGCTGATCGGACATCGGCGGATAGACATTGGCGTCGCAGCCGGTAACGCGGTGCCCGGCCTCGCGAGCCAGCGCCGCAACACCGCCCATGAAGGTGCCGCAAATGCCCAGAATGTGAATGTGCATACAAGGAACGTGAAATGCCGGGATCGGCAATCGGAAGGAAATCAGCTCTCAATTATCGACGACCGGGCGTATTCGTCGGGCAAACTTGCTCGTGAGCGCCGCAAACCTGCCTACAAGCAACAATTGATGGATGAATACGTCCGACGCTCTTAATCCGATCACCCTGCGCAGCCTCTGCCTTGCGGCGCTTGTCGAGGCCGACATTGACCGCAAAGCAGCGTCGGTACGTGCCTTGGATATTGAGACGCTGCCCGCAGGCAGTGAGTATTCGCTCACTGAATTGGTCAATGTTCCCGGACGTCCTGAGCGGCCGCTGCTGGTTTCGCCGAAAGAAGTCCCACAGCGCTCTCTTGGAAATGTCGAAGGTCGCGCCGCGCTGATTCATGCGCTGGCTCATATCGAGTTCAACGCCATCAATCTGGCGCTGGACGTAGTCTGGCGATTTCCGGGGTTGCCGGACGCGTTCTATCGGGAATGGGCGAATGTGGCGCGTGAGGAGGCTTATCACTTCACGCTGCTGCGCGAGCACTTGTCGAAGCACGGTCATCAGTACGGCGACTTCCCGGCGCACAACGGTTTGTGGGAAATGGCAGAGAAGACGCGAGGAGACCTGCTCGTCCGGCTCGCACTGGTGCCGCGCACGCTGGAAGCGCGCGGGCTTGACGCATCGCCCGCGATTCGAAGCAAACTTGCCGCAGTTGGCGATCACGAAGGCGCAGCGATTCTCGACATCATTCTGCGCGATGAAATTGGCCATGTTGCCGTCGGCAATCGTTGGTATCGGCACCTTTGCCGCGAGCGCGGCTTGGATCCAGTTGCGACCTATGCACATCTTGCCGAACAGTATCGTGCGCCGAAACTCAGAGGGCCGTTCAACCGCGAGGCGCGGTTGGCGGCGGGGTTTGAGGCGGCAGAAATTGATGCTTTGTAGCCTGCCACGGCGGGCTTCAGCATGAGCTCAGCGACGCGCCTGATTTTCGGCATCGATTTCACGTCCGCTCCCGGTCCGCGCAAGGCGATTACGGTTGCTCACGCTGAGTTGGACGGTGCTTGCCTGACCGTTGGGGCAATCGATCATCTCACCTCGTTTGCCGATTTCGAGCCCCTATTGCGAACACCTGGGCCGTGGGTCGGTGGCTTTGATTTTCCGTTTGGTTTGCCGCGCGAGCTTGTCGTCACGCTTGGCTGGCCCCAGGAATGGCCGCAGCTGGTCAGGCACCTTCAATCGCTTGGTAAAGAGGCATTCAAGGATGCGCTGAACACCGTGCGCGAATCCCGTCCCATGGGCTCACGCTATATAGCGCGACGAGGCGATGCTGCTGCAGGCTCGTCCAGCCCCATGAAGCTCGTGAATCCGCCGGTGGGTCTGATGTTTTTCGAAGGCGCGCCACGCTTGCTGGCGGCGGGTGTTTGCGTGCTTCCATGCGCGCCGTCGCAAGATTCCCGCATTGCGCTGGAAGCGTATCCCGGTTACCTCGCGAGACAAATCACTCGTGCCAGTTACAAAAAAGACGGCAAGGAAGGCGCTCGACCGGATCGACGTGAAGCGCGCATTGCAATCATTGAAGCGATGGCATCGGGGCACGCGAGCGTTGCGCCGCTTGAATTGGACTTGCCGTCGGCAGTCAAAGGCCTGTGCGTCGATGACGGCTCAGGCGACGCACTGGATGCGGTTTTGTGCGCGGTACAGGCGGCGATTGCTTGCGTTCGCCCTAAACGGGCCGAGAATGACGATTACAGTATTCCAGCGGATGCCGATGCACTGGAAGGGTGGATCGCTTCAGTATCAGCTTTTTGCTAGAAGCACCGCTGCACCGGGGCTAGTCTCCATTTTTAGCCAAAGTCGCTATTAACGCTTTTTGACGTTCGGCCCCAATAGAACCTTGATTACAGCGCAAAGCTGATCGACATTTTCAGTCGAAACTTACCCGGAAAACCGGATCTTCCCGGTCAGCAACTGAAACCACATCACCCAGTCGCCCATGAACGAATACAGCGGCTGCTTGAAGCTCGCGGGCTTGTTCTTCTCAAACCCGAAATGCCCCACCCAGGCCCACGCGTAGCCCTGAATCACCGCCACTGCGATCAGCCAGTATTGGCCGCCCCACAGCGCAAACAGTGTGAGCGTGAGCGCAATTGAGGTGCCGCAGAAATGCAGGATGCGACAGGTCGCATTTCGGTGTTCACCGAGATAAAACGGGTAGAACTCGGCGAACGAGGTGAAGCGTTTTGCGGGGGTTGCTGCTGTGGTGTTGGAAGCGATTGACATGGTTTTCCTCAGTGGATTGCAGCGCGATCTTTTGCTGCCGCACTTATGCTTGGCGAACGATAGCGCGATTCACGCCACGTTGCCAGCGCGGCTACTCCTGCGGCCGGAATTTAAGCGTCAATTGCCGCTGAAAGACGTCCGCCTGATCGGGTTTCGGTAGTGGCGACGACTTGAGAATTGCGCGCTCCACGGCCTGATCGTAGGCGGCGTTGCCGCTTGATTTGGTGAGCGTGACGGTGAGCACTTCGCCGGTGGGCAACTGCACCACCGAGAAAACCGCCTCAGGATTGCCGGTCACCTCAGCAATGATGTTGCCGCGCACTTTGGAGCGAATCTTTGCCACGTAGTCGCCCTCAGCCTTCGCGCGAGCACGTGCGGTGGCTGCGTCGCGCGCTGCTTTCTCCGCGGCCTCGGCACGGTCAGCCACCTGCTTGGCGGCCAGCTTTTCTGCGGTTTCACGCGCGAGTTTTTCGGCGGCAGCCTGAGCGACTTGTGACTCTTTTGCCGCCTTGTCCTGCGCCACTTTCAAGTCACGCGCGCGCAAATCGTTCTGCTTTTTCAGCGCGTCTTTTTCGGCTTTCTCTGATTCAGCGCGCAGCTTCTCCTGCTTCGCCTTGTCTTTCTCCGCCTCCAGCGTTTTCAGCTTGCGAGCATCCGCTTCTTTCTGCGCTTTTTCACGGGCGATGTCCGCAGGGTTCGGCGCGGGCGGAGGGGGCGGTGACTTGACCGCGGGTGGAGGCGGTGGCACGACCTTAGGAGGTGGCGGCCGCGGCGGGGTGATGGGTTCAGGCGCTGGCGCAGGTGGCGGCGG
>JBBRVM010000112.1:0-9264 GCA_038246865.1 Burkholderiales bacterium | reverse complement strand
CGCCAGATCGGCCACCAGCGGCGCAAATAAAGTGAGCAAAATAACGCCAATCGTGCCCGCGATAAACGAGCCGATTGCGGCCGTGGCCAACGCCGGTCCGGCGCGACCATTTTTGGCCATCGTATTGCCTTCAAGTGCCGTCATGATCGACGAGCTCTCGCCCGGCGTATTCATCAAAATAGACGTTGTTGAACCGCCATAAGCCGCGCCGTAATAAACGCCGCACAGCATGATGAGCGCGCCCGCCGGGTCAACCTTGGCTGTCACGGGCAGCAGCATCGCCACCGTCAGCGCCGGGCCAATGCCGGGCAGTACGCCAATGGCGGTGCCGAGCGCGCAGCCGATAAACGCCCACATCAAATTCATCGGTTGCAACGCGGTCGCAAAGCCGCCGAGCAGGAGATTCCAGGTGTCAATCATGGCTGCGAATCTCCTAGAGCCAGTCGTTGAACAGGCGCGGCAAGTTCACGTCGAGCACCAGCGTGAACAACCAGAACACCGGCAACACTAGCGCCGCACCGGTGATCGCGTCGCGCAGCCACGTCTTGCTGCCGAAACCACGGGCGACGCAGGTGAACAGCAGGGTCGCGCCGAGCACAAATCCAACTTTTGTGATGAGCGCCGCCATCAGTAAAATTCCGGCGGTAACCCAAAGCGCCCCGCGATTGTCACTGGCGACGCCGATCAGTGCATCGCTGAAATTGCGATATCCACCGGACAGCGCCTGCCACATCAAAAGCGCCCCGACGAGACCGAGAAAAATGGAAACTACAGCAGGCACAAACGCCGCACCGATGCCGGCGTAACCGGCGTCTGATTGCAATTGTGACGCGCCAACTGCGAACACGGTGGCGAGCATTAAGACGAATAAAGCGATGCCGATTTGCCAGCGCTTTTGCATGGAATTCCCCCTTTTCTTTGACTCCCCCGTCTTGTCGGGGGAGTTTTCGATACGTGACGGGTGGCGACCATCGCAACCCGCCCTCGCGTGCTGCGCTACTCGGCTACTTGATCAGGCCCACGACGCGCATCGATTCTTCGATCCGCTTGTGTTCTGCATCGACAAATTTCGAGAACTCGTCACCCGATATCACCGCTGGGAACCAGTCGTTGCTAGCGAGCGCATCATTCCATGATTTTTGTTTGGTGGCGGCGACGACGGCGTCAATCAATGCTTTTTTCTGAACATCGCTGATGCCGGCCGCGCCGTAAACGCCGCGCCAGTTGCCGATCTCAACGTTGATCCCTTGCTCCTTCAGTGTTGGCACGCTTTCGCCTGGCAAACGCGTTCCGGCGGTCATTGCGATCGTGCGCATCTTCCCGCTTTTTACGAACTGAGACATTTCGTTCCAGCCCGAGGTGCCGACCGTAACGTGTCCTCCCAAAATCGCGGCAGACGCCTCGCCACCGCCCTGAAACGGGACGTAGTTGATTTTGGTCGGATCGACGCCCACGTCTTTGGCGATCTGCGCCACCGAAATGTGATCCACCGACCCGCGCGAGCCGCCGCCCCATTTGACGGATCCGGGGTCTTTCTTCAGCATTTCGGTGACGTCTTTCATGGTCTTGATCGGCGACGCAGCGGGCACCACAAACACGTTGTATTCGTAGAAAAGTCGCGCGATCGGTGTGGCCTGCGCTAGCGTCATCGGCGGTTTGTTTTGCACAATAGCCCCGACCATCACCGCGCCGGTTACGATCATCGCGTTGCCGTCGCCCTTGGCCGAGTTAACGAACTGGGCCAGACCGATGGTGCCACCGGCACCGCCCTTGTTCTCGAACTGCACGCTTTTGGCCATTCCGGCCTCCACCATCGCTTTGCCGAGGCCACGACCGGTTTGATCGAAACCGCCGCCGGGGTTCGCGCCGATCATGAATTTCACATTGTCCAGTGCTAGCGCGCTGCCTGCGATTACCACCGTTGCCGAGAGTGTGGTGAGTGCTTGGCGTAACATCAATTTCATGGCTGTCCTCTCTTATAAGATTAGTCGACGGATACTAGGGAGCCAACCTGTCGGTAGGCTGTCGTTCAACAACAATGTAGACGGATAGCTGTGACACTTAAAGTGGATAAACCCCGCCTTCTCGTCGTTGAGGACGATCCCGCGCTGGCGCAAGCGCTTGCGCTGGCGCTGTCGCGCAGGGGCTTCAACGTGGCGCAGGCAACCAACGGGCGCACCGCGCTCGAGCGCGCGACGACGGAATCGTTTGCCGTAATCGTGCTTGATTTGACGTTGCCCGAAATGGACGGGTTAGAGGTGCTGCGAGAAATTCGGGCGAAAGGTTTCACCACGCCGATTATCGTTCTCACCGCGCGCGGCACCGTGGGTGATCGCGTGCAGGGCCTGCGGCTGGGGGCGGATGATTACCTGTCGAAGCCGTTTGATCTGGACGAGCTGGAGGCGCGGCTGCATGCGCTGTTGCGTCGTGCAAACCCCGGTGCCGCCAACAAGCATGATTTCGGCGCACTGCGCATCGACGAGGTGGCATCGGTTTGTTACGCCAACGGCGAGGCGCTGGAATTATCTGCGCGTGAATTCGCCATGCTCGCCGCGTTGATTGAGAAGCCCGCGCATGCCGTCACCCGCGAGCGTTTGTGGGAGCGCGTTTTTGGTGATGGGCGCGACGCGCAACCTGATGCCATTGAAGTGGTGGCCTATCGGCTGCGCAAGAAAATTGCGGGCCTGGGCGTCGAGCTCGTCGCGCTGCGCGGTGTGGGCTATCTGATTCGCGGGAAACGTTCGGAGTAGTGTTGCCAGCCATCGAAAAGGCCCCGATCTCCATCCGGCGCCGACTCACACTCTGGATTCTGGCCGCACTGGTGTGTTTTCTGGTGATCGACACGACGGTCATCTATCAAAACACGTTGCAGTCCATCAATGTGGCCTACGATCGCACTTTGCTGGCGTCCGCGCGAGCGATTGGTGACACCGTGCGCTATGAGAACGGAAAGTTAAGCGCTTCGCTTCCCTACGCAACGCTTGAGGTGTTTGAGGCCGTAACTCGAGGCCGAATCGTCTATCGCGTGAACGATTTTGACGGCAATTTTTTTTCTGGTTATCCGGAATTGCCGCCGCATGACGGCGTGTTCCCCAAGCGCACGCCGTATGCCGCGCTGGTGGCGTTTTATGAGAGCCCGTTCGAGGGAGAAACCGTTCGCGTCGCCGCGCTGCTACAACCGGTTTATGTCGGCAACGAGTATCGAATGTTGACCGTTCAGGTCGCCGAAACGCTGGAGCTGCGTCGGGCGATAGCGCAGCAGGCTCTGATCTCTACGCTGGATCGTCAGGTGCTTTTTTTGATGGCGCTGGCGACGCTCATCTGGTGGCTGATCGCGCGCGGTATGAAGCCGGTGTCGGAGCTACGCCGGGAACTGCTTGAGCGCGATCCCGATTCGTTGGCACCGATCACTACGCCCGCGCCAAAGGAATTGAAGCCCATCGTTGAAGCTTTGAACGAGGTGATGGCAAGGCTCAAGCGGGTGCTCGACAATCAACAACGATTCGTGCGCGATGCTTCGCATCAATTGCGAACGCCGCTTGCCGTGCTGAAAGCGCAGGTGCAAAACGCGCAGCGCGGCCATGTCCCGCCAAATGTTGCATTTGACGAGTTAGCGGCCTCAGTGGATCGCGCGACACGGGTGGCCAACCAGATGCTGGCGATAGCCAAAGTAGCGCAACTGGATGGTATGCCGGAAGCGGTGAACGAGACGACTGATCTTGTGGTGCTGGCACGCGATCTGGCGGTCGAATGCTCACCCTTGATCGCGGACAAACACCTGGACTTCGCGCTTGACGCACCGGACGGGGAATTGCTGGTTTTTCGCGGACACGAATGGCTGATTCGTGAACTGTTCCGCAACTTGATGAGTAATGCGATTCGCCATACGCCTAGAGGGGGCTCGCTGGGCATCGACATAAGACCGCATGGCCAGCGTCTCTTGATGTCGGTGTGGGATAGCGGCAGCGGGCTTGACCACGAACGTCAGGCCAAACTGTTTGAACCGTTTTCTTCCGGAGACCCAAATACCGGGAGTGGTTTGGGCTTGGTGATTTGCCAGGACATTTGTGCTTCTATCGGTGCCAGGCTAACGCTAGCTAATCGCGATCCCGATGAACCGGGCGCGCCGGGTCTGCGTGCGACCGTGGAATTCACACAGAAATCTGGCTAAAGAGGTATCTTTAGAAGATGTGGCGATCCAGCTTGCCCTCAAGCAGGATGGTCGTTGCCAGCTCTTCAATCGATTTGGTCGACGTGTTGAGCACCGGCACGCCAGCGTCCTTCATCATGCGTTCGGCAGCCAGCACTTCGTAGCGGCATTGCTTCTCGCTGGAGTAGATGGAGTTCGGTTTTCGTTCGTGCCGAATGGTTTGCAGGCGGTCTGGTGCGATGGTCAGACCGAACAGTTTGTTGCGGTATGGCGTGATCGAATCGGGCAAAACACCGCGCTCAAAATCATCCGGCGTCAGCGGAAAGTTCGCGCATCGAATGCCGCACTGCAACGCCAGATAAATCGAGGTCGGCGTCTTTCCACAACGGGAAACGCCCACCAGAATCACCTGCGCTCGGCTCAGCTCCTTCGTGGTCTGTCCGTCATCGTGGGCCAGCGTGAAATTGATGGCCTCGATTCGCGAAAAATATTCGGTCGAATTGCGCAGACCATGCGACCGACCCGCTGCGTGAGAGCTTTTGGCATCAAGCTCCTGTTCGAGCGGCGCAATAAACGTCTGGAAAAAATCAATCACTCGGGCGTTACACGTGCGTACCCGTTCGCTCAGATGCTCGTCAACGATGGAGCTGATAACGATGGGCCGCAGTGAACCGGATTGGCTGCACGCGTTAATCGTGGCGATGGCGCGGTCGGCAGCCTCGTCTGAATCGACAAATGGGATCGTCGTTCGACGAAAATTGAAACCATCGAATTGTGTGAGCAGAGAGTTTCCGAGCGCTTCGGCCGTAATACCCGTGCGGTCGGAGACGAAGAAGACAGTGCGTTGACGATCAGGCATAAGTGTGTCCACAAAAATCTTCGGCCTCGGGCCAGTCGAACCAAACCGGCTTCAGACTGGGCGACAGGCGCGGCAAATCACCGAACTTGACCCGACTTTCATACGGCGAATGAAAATCGCTCCCGATCGAGGCGAGCAGGGAGAATTTGCGCGATAGCGCCGCGTACTCAGCCCATTCATGCGGATGATGTGGCCCACAGACGACTTCTACGCCGTCGCCGCCGGCTGCGGCGAACGCCTTAAGCAACCTACCCGGACCGCCTGTCCAGGTAGTGTCATAGCGGCCCGGATGCGCCAACACGGCCCGCCCGCCCGCCCCGTGAATCGCCGCGATGGCATTGGCAACCGGGATCCACTCATGCGCAACGTAGCCCGGCTTGCCCGGTTTCATGAATCGGGAAAACACTTCGCCCATTGAGTTGCATACGCCGCTGTCGACTAGGTGACGGGCGAAATGAGTACGCGACAGCAATTCTCGATTCGGCGCGAAAGACACGGCTCCCGCAAGCACGTCGTTGATACCATGAGCGGTAAACGAATCGCCCATTTGTTGTGCACGAACGGTTCGGCGTTGGCGAATGTCGTGCAGCGTTCGCGCCAGCTTGGGATCGTTTTCGTCGATACGAAGGCCGATGACGTGAATCGACAGACCGCACCATTCGCTGGAAATTTCGACTCCGCCGACAAACTGCATCCCGTGCGCGGCAGCGGCAGCGCGCCCCTCAGCCACGCCGGACACCTCATCGTGATCAGTCAGCGCCATGAGCTGGACGCCCCGGCTGGCGGCCAATGCAACCAGATCAGACACCGCAAGCGTGCCATCGGACAGACGCGAGTGGCTATGGAGATCTGCAACGCCTTTCATCACTCTTATTATAGAAACGAGCGTGCGTGCCAGAATTGCTTAGGATAAGAACTATAATTGTCATATGCCTTTGGCATAACTGGCAAATTACTCTGGCGCTGTTTGTGGCGTAGTCGTCGGGTACGAAAACCAGATTTATTTGTAGTCACGCAGGAGGCGTTTGCGAGCCATGGGGCTTTTTCAAAAGATTACCAATCCGCGCGAAATTCGACAGAAACTCGGTCTGAATCAGGAAGAGTTCTGGCAAAAAATCGGCGTTACACAGAGCGGCGGCTCGCGCTACGAGGCTGGCCGCGACATGCCGAAGCCTGTCAACGAGCTGCTTCGGCTGGTCCACCTTGAAGGCGTTGATCTGAGCTCCGTGCGCAAGGAAGACATTCAGATCATCGAGTTTTTGCGCAATAAACACCCTGACCTTTACGGCAAGCTCCGCGAGGCGGTTCATGGCGACGATGGTTACCATCCGTCATCGGTGTTTTAGGCGCCGCTTCTAGTGCACACGTTGTGCGCCGCAGCAAATGCGCCGCACGCTTCGCTAGAATCGCTTTCATAACCCCATGGAGGCGACATGACGCAACCCGACACGCAACTCAATCCCGACTTGTTGCGATGGCTACGCGAACTTCGGATGACCGATGTTTCCGATTTTGGCGGCAAAAATGCTTCGTTGGGCGAATTGCTCGGAAATCTGGCCGATAAGGGTGTTCGCGTTCCCGGTGGCGTGGCGACCAGCGCTCAAGCGTTTCGCGATTTTCTGGCGGCGAATGGTCTGACCAATCGCGTCGCTTCCCGCCTCGCCGGGTTGAATGTTGACGATGTTCCCGCGCTTGCCAAAGCCGGCGCAGAGATTCGCTCGTGGATCGAGGCGGCTCCTCTGCCAGCCGAACTAGAAGCAGGCATCGTGACCGCCGTTGGCGCGCTGGAAGCCGAAGCTGGCGGACCGATTAGCTGGGCGGTGCGCTCCTCGGCTACAGCGGAGGACATGCCCGACGCGAGCTTTGCCGGTCAACAGGAAACCTATCTCAACATCGTCGGCATCCCGGCGATTCTGGACGCCGTGCGCCGCGTGTTCGCGAGTCTCTACAACGACCGGGCGATTGCTTATCGAGTTCATACCGGTTACGCCGACATTCCAGTGGCGCTGTCAGCCGGTATTCAGCAAATGGTGCGCTCTGATTCGGGCGCTGCGGGTGTGATCTTTACCCTGGATACCGAGTCCGGGTTTCGCGACGCGGTTTTCGTAACTTCAAGCTACGGTCTGGGCGAAATGGTGGTGCAAGGTGCTGTGAACCCGGATGAGTTCTATGTGTTCAAGCCGACGCTGCGCGAGGGTCGCCCGGCGATTTTGCGCCGCACCTTGGGCAGTAAAGCGCAGAAGATGATTTTCGGCAGCGTGCCGCAAGCCGGTAGATCCACCGAAATCGTAGATGTGCCCAAGGCAGATCAGAACCAGTTTTCCCTGACCGACGCTGATGTCGAAACACTCGCGCGCTACGCGTTGACAATCGAGGATCACTACGGTCGTCCGATGGATATCGAGTGGGGCAAAGACGGCAGCACCGGCGTGATCTACATCCTGCAGGCGCGGCCCGAAACCGTAAAGTCGCGGGAGCAGGGCGGTAACACGCTGGTGCGCTATCGCATGACCGAGGCGGGGGTGACAGTTGCCAGTGGTCGTGCGATCGGCCAAAAAATCGGGCAAGGTGCGGTTCGCATCGTAAAAAGTGCGACCCAGATGGACATCGTTAAAGTCGGCGATGTGCTCGTCGCCGACATGACCGACCCCGACTGGGAGCCGGTCATGAAACGTGCGAGCGCGATTGTCACCAATCGTGGTGGTCGAACCTGCCACGCTGCGATCATTGCGCGTGAATTGGGCATTCCGGCCGTCGTGGGTTGCGGCGATGCTACGAGCGTCCTCGCGGACGGTGACGTCGTGACTGTGAGCTGTGCTGAAGGCGACACCGGGCACATCTATTCCGGCAAGCTGGCGTTCGAGCGTACCGAAGTGCAGCTCGACAACATGCCAGAAGCGCCGACCAAGTTGACGCTCAACGTGGCCAACCCTGATCTCGCTTTCGAGTTTTCGCAGATTCCGAATCACGGGGTGGGCCTGGCGCGTCTCGAATTCATCATCAATCGGCAGATTGGCATCCATCCACGGGCTTTGCTGGAATTCGACACGCTGACCGATGATTTGAAAGCAAAAATCACTGAGCGAATTGCCGGTTACGCTTCACCGCGTGCCTACTTCGTTCAGCGGCTCTCCGAGGGCATAGCCACCATCGCTGCGGCCTTCTCGCCGCGCCCCGTGATCGTGCGCATGAGTGACTTCAAGTCGAACGAATATGCGAATCTTTTGGGTGGTGAAGCGTACGAGCCACATGAAGAGAATCCGATGCTTGGCTTCCGTGGCGCGTCGCGCTACATAGCGTCGGAATTTAGTGACTGTTTTGCACTCGAATGCGAGGCGCTGCGCTACGTGCGCGAAACGATGGGCCTGAGTAATGTCGAAGTGATGATTCCGTTCGTGCGCACCATCGGCGAGGCGCAAGCGGTGGTTAAAGCGCTCGCAGTCCACGGACTTCAGCGCGGCAAGAACGGCCTGCGCCTCATCATGATGTGCGAGGTGCCATCGAATGCCATTCTGGCGAACGAGTTCCTCGAATACTTCGATGGTTTCTCTATTGGTTCAAACGATCTGACGCAGCTAACTTTGGCCGTGGATCGCGACTCTGGTGGCCCGATTGCAAAGACGTTTGACGAGCGCGATCCGGCCGTGAAAAAAATGCTCGGCTTTGCTATCGACGCCTGCGTGGCGCAAGGCAAATATGTGGGCATCTGCGGCCAGGGCCCGTCTGATCATCCTGACCTCGCGGCATGGTTGGTTGATCGCGGTATCAGCTCGCTCTCGCTTAATCCTGATTGTGTGATTGATACGTGGCTGCTGCTGGCTCGCTTGAAAGCTGCGAACGCAATGAAGGCGGCTTAAGGCTAGGGCGCAGATATGGTGAAACTTAGGGTTGTATTGCGCTCATCACTAGCGACGGTCACGGTCGCTGCAGCTGCGGCTAGTGCGGCGTCGGGAACCATCTGGATTGCGGGCACTTTGGTGGTTTGCGCTGTGGCTGTTGCTGCGTTTCCGTTTGCGAAAGAAATCCCTGAGGACGACATCGCAGCATTGTTCGAGTCGCTTCGGCTGTCACGCAAACCCGGAGCGGCGGCTCTTCGTGCGGTGGTCACCTCAAAGGTTATTTTTGTCTGCAAATCCGATGTAACTTGGGCGTCGAACTTCGGTTACCGGCTGCTATTTCGGGATGAAATGGACGCGAAAGTTTGGCGCGAATTGTCAACGCTGATGCGACACCAACCGCACGACCCACAAGAACT